>VGTB01000006.1 GCA_016874835.1 Deltaproteobacteria bacterium
TTATCGTCAGTCGTTATAACCCCGATCTGGTTATAGAGGCAATAAATGTCACCGCAGTTGTCACGGTAGCCATGATGATTTTGGGGGCGCTGTAGCCAGTGACGCGAAAGGTGTATCGCGGCTGAGCATGGTTCGTTACGCTCATGCGAATGAGATACGATGAAGGTTATTCATCGGGGAAAGCCGGCTTTAAAGCCTTAGCCAGACTGTCCGTTCAGGTGCACTTTCATCCATGTCTTCGGATTACTGTACCGGTGGTTGCGGGTACGGATATCGACCCGTATCGGGAAGGTTGCCGTTCCGGAATGAAAATATTCATTTTGCCTGTTTCTTCGCTTTTACAAAGCTGATGATACCGAACAGTAAGAACATTCCTCCCATGATGAGCTGGGGGACAGCAGCCTCCGGTTCTCCCGCGAGAAAATGCATTGCTGCCTGGATGATATTGATGAGACCGAAAAAGATGAAGAAGATCGGTACGACGTAGGCGAAGATACGGCGGATTCCTGATGGCAATTGGGGAAGTTTTTCTCCTTTTTCAGTCTCCGGGCTCGGGGCAGACGGTCTTGCCGTCGATGGAGCAGGCACTTCGTCCGACGCACTCTTTTCCTGACCGGAGAGAGCCCAGATGATTCTGTCTCGTTCTCTGGGATCTTTGACAGTCTTCAGTTTTTCAATGAGTTTATCTCTTTCCATGTTATGCTGCCTCACAGATCATCCCTCTCAGAACGAGAGATTTGTGTATGGGATTTTCCCCAGGAGACAACAGGTTCCCTCACGGATTTCCCGTTATCCAGGCGTCTGACGGGAGTGGTCAGGGGTGCGGCTTTGACCGGACCGGAAGTTTTATTTACTTCTGCCCCCGGTGCGAGGTGACGGCTGAATCGCTGTGTTTTTTTCATTGATGACTCTCCTTCAGGTCGTGAACGAGGGGAGGTTCGGAATGTCAGGTCCAGCTTGTCCGGGTTTTGTAAAAAATACGCACCCGGGTTAGAACCGGTATCTGTATACGAAAGAAAGAAGTACGAGAATAATCGCGACATAGAGAAAAATGTGCGTCTTTTTAAAGGATTTGGAACCTGCAACGAAACATCCGCACTGATCACACGTGGTCCACTTTGCTTTGATCTGGTTTTTGCAGTGGGGACACCGGAAAGAGTCGTTCTTGCTTGAGGTCTTTTCCAGTACACTTTTTTTCAGTTCCACGTGAACGTCGTAAGTCCAGCTGCAGCCGTTCGTGGGGCAACTTCCTTTGAGGGGCATGGTATCTGTCCAGACGAAACTGTGAGAACAATCCGGGCACTTAATCACTAACATGAACTGTTTCCATGACTGGAGCGAAGCAGAAATAGTATTGTCCGACAGTTCTTCTGTCAGGTCCTCACTCCTTGCGCGCCGAATCCGTAACACAGGTGGTGGGGGGATTTCAAGAAATAAAAGTGGGCACAACATACCGTATGAAGAGCTTGACTTTCACCGGCAGATATTTTAAAAAATTCCCGATTGCTTCACTGACAGTTCAACACAGTTCTGGGTAAAATAGGAAAAAGGTTGAAACTTTTATTCATTAACATTTAGATGTCAAAAATTAAGGGGGGCTTATGTTAAAAAAGAAAAGTGTCTTGATCGTATTTTCCATCCTTGTTGCAGCAGCATTGGTGTTTGCGGGCAACTCATATTCGGCAAAGAAGTTTTTTGCAATTTCCACGGGGGGAACAGGTGGAACCTATTATCCTCTGGGTGGTATTCTTGCTCAGGCCTTGACGGAGAAGGTACCTGAAGTCGTCGTCACGGCCCAGGCCGGAAGTGCTTCCGTAGCCAACTGTAACCTCATCAGGGATCGTCAGGTCGAATCGGCTTTTGTGCAGAGCAATGTGGCCTTTGCTGCGTACAACGGTACCGACCAGTTCAAGGAAAAACCTGCGAAGAATCTCAGGGGGATCGCATCTCTCTATCCCGAGACGATCCAGATTGTTGCCAGGGCGGATTCGAAAATCAAAACCATGAAAGACATCAAGGGCAAGCGTCTTGTTCCTGGTGACCGGGGGAGCGGAACAGAAGTGGACACGCTGAATGTCCTTTCGGTGTATAAACTAACCTACAAGGACTTCGCCGGTGTAGACTGGCTGAGTTTCTCCGGGGCGGCGCAGAGGCTCCAGGATAAGCAGGCTGATGTGACCTTCACCACCGCGGGCTGGCCAACAGCGGCTATTCAGGAGTTGTCCATTGCGACGAATATCGTTCTCATTCCTATCGATGAGGCAAAGATCAGGGAACTGACGAAAAAGTTTCCTTTCTACAGCCGGATTGTCATCCCCAAGGGAACCTATAAAGGGCAGGAAAAGGATGTTCCCACCATCACCACCATGGCCCAGTGGGTGGTTGACGCCAGTGTTCCCGAGGATACAGTGTACCAACTCACCAAAGCCCTCTGGGAGGTAGGAGCAGGCAAGATGGCCCAGGCTCATGCAAAGGGGAAGGATGTGCAGCTGAAGACAGCCCTCAGCGGGATGGCCATTCCACTCCACCCGGGTGCCGAGAAATATTACAAGGAAATGAAGGTTCTGAAGGAAGAAAAGCGCAAAAAGAAACGGTGAGAGCGTTTTCCTGATAAGAATCTCAGAGGGCACCCTGTCACGGGTGCCCGTTTTTTGTATGCGAAAAGGCATTTTTCTCGTTGCTGCTTCTGTCCTCGTTGTCGTGGTTGCCGGTTTCCTTCCTGTGCATGTACTGGAGGGTACCGTGGCAGGAACGGAGGAACGCATATTTGTCGAGAAGGTTCGGTCCGGGGATACGTTTTCGCTTTCCTTCATGCACTCGGTGGAAAAATCGATCGTAAGGGATCATTTCCGCATTGACGATACTTACCGGATTATTCTATATGAGACCGCATTCAGTTCCCTGAATGCGGGGCTTCCGACGGCAACTGCGCCCGGTGAAACCCTGATCCGGGAGGAGGGTACGTTCCGGATTATGGGCATGAACCGTGTGCTCCCGGGAATCAGTCTGTGGGTTGACGAGGAGTACAAGAACAGACTTGAAATCGGCGAACGGGTTATCGTGCTTCCCGTTCTTTCAGGATGTTCACTTCTGCATGTGAGTATCCGCAAGGCCTATGCCTGGGAGTATCTCCTGGCCGGAGTGAGATGAATGGGAAACATCACGGGATGGTGTAATTGAGGATATATGGAAGAAAAAAGGATTGATGTCGTGCCAGCCGAACTCAAAGAGGATGCCGATCAGGTCGCTAAATATGATCCTGAAATGAGATTCCGGCAACTTACCGGCATCACCTACCGTCTTATCTTTATCATGACCATCATCCTGTCTATTTTCCATATTTATACAGCCGGTTTCGGTGTGTTGCAGGAATGGCGCCACCGGGCCTTCCACCTGGCTTTTGTTCTTCCCCTCGTCTTTTTCGTCTATTCCATCAAGAAACAGGTACACAGGAAAGGGATTAAACACTTTGTCTTTGACGTCATCTATGCACTGACGGCAAGCATTCTAAATACGGCAGTATTCCGGGAAATCCTTGACCTCTCCTTCTCTGTCTCGGCGTTTGTTGCGGTATGCACCTTCATTCTCACTCTGTACTTCAAGCAACGGGAAAATCTCCCTGAGCACCTGGCACTTTATGTGGATTTCCCCCTCTATACCCTGATGATAGGAACTGTCGGGTACGGTATACTGCTCGGGTATAGATTTTTAGATGTCCGCTCGTGGTTCGTGGATCTGAACCCATCCCTGGTCTTCTGGGGGATCTTTCTTCTGGGGATTTTCCTGGCGATCCTGGCACTCTTCGTTCTTCAGTGGGCACGGACGCTCCTGTCCGTCATACGGAGAAAAACCGCAGACTACAGGCATGATAATGTTCCTTACTTCGATGTGTTTTTTGCATTGCTGGCCTGTATGATATCCGTGTACATCTTCCTGGAGTTTAACAATATTGGTGCTCGGGCGGGAAGTCCTGAACTGATAGAACTTGTTGTGGGAAGTTTCTCCTTCATGCTCATCCTTGAGGGAGCGCGGCGGAGCATTGGCGCTCCTCTTCCGATTATTGCTATGCTCGTTTTGATTAACTGTTACCTGGGGCCGTACTTTCTGGACATCCCGGGCCTCGAAATTTTTGCCCACCGCGGATACTCAATGTCGAGGATTGTCGATTATATGTATTTAGGTACGGAGGGGATTTACGGTATTCCTCTTGGAGTCGTGGCGACCTTCGTGTTTCACTTCGTGCTCTTCGGGATCTTCATATCACGGACAGGACTTGCTCAGCTTTTCATGGATATCGCCATGGCGCTGGCAGGCTGGTCCTCCGGTGGCCCCGCCAAGGTAGCGGTTATCGCGAGCGGTTTCATGGGCTCCATCAGTGGAAGCTCTGTCGCAAATGCAGTTACAACCGGTTCATTCACGATTCCGCTTATGAAAAAGGTGGGTTACAAGCCGGTATTTGCCGCCGGTGTTGAGGCAGCAGCCAGTACAGGTGGGCAAATCATGCCTCCTATTATGGGAGCGGCGGCCTTCATCATGGCCGAGTTCCTGGGTGTACCCTACGTAAAGATTGCCCTCTGTGCCGTTCTTCCCGCATTGGTTCACTTCTTCGCCGTAGGATGGATGGTTCATTTAGAGGCAAAGAAGACGGGTCTCCTGGGTCTTCCGAGGGAGATGCTCCCCAACATATGGCTGATCCTCAAAGAGAAGTGGCTTCTGGTTGGACCGTTGATTATTATTGTATATCTTCTGATAACCGGCTCAAGTCCTTTCCTTGCTGCTTTCTGGGGGATCGTTTACGCCACCGCAACGGGGCAAATCCATCGGAGGACGATACCCCTGCTCATTCCGCTTTGTCTCTCCGTTCCCCCGGTACTCTTTAATCTTGATCCCTTCGTGTCAACGGGGTCTCTCATGACATGGTTTGGTTTTGCCGCTATCGGGTTTTACTACTTCTACCGGACTTCCGAACTTCTTTCATGGGCGATCGGGTTGGGCACATCGATCCTCCTCACAACTCTCCTCTATTTCGGGGTTGAACCGTCCTTTTCTGCTTTCTGGACAAATATGGCAATCATATTCATCGGCCTCTTTTATCGTGAGAGCAAGATGCGTGTACCGGACATCCTTGCCACTCTCGAAGAGGGGACAAAAAATGCGATCGCCATAGGCGCTGCCTGTGCTTGCGTGGGATTTATTGTCGGGGCGACGACCCTCACAGGTATCGGGCTTAAGTTCGCCACCGCTGTCATCACCATTGCCCACGGGATTGCCGTTTTTCTTAACCATTTCGATTTTCTGCAGCTTACGACCATCAATGACCTGACGCTTTTCTTCACCCTCGTTAACACGGCGATTGCCTGTTTTATCCTGGGTATGGGTATTCCCACGACAGCGCAGTACATCATTGCGTCCATGATAGCGGCGCCGGCGCTCCTGCAATGGGGGGTTCATCCCCTCCTTTCCCACATGTTTGTCTTTTTCTACGCCATCCTTGCAGATGTGACACCGCCGGTGGCGCTTGCGGCCTATGCGGCGGCGGGTGTAGCGGGGAGCGACCCATTTCGAACGGGCTTCAGGTCGTTCAGTCTTTCCAGTGCAAAAGCCTGCGTGCCTTTCGCCTTTATTTATGCTCCTGCTGTGCTCCTCATGCCCTGGCTTCTTGACCCGAATGCGCCGTTCGAAGTCCTGTGGTTCATCCAGTGTGTGATCACTCTGCTTCTTGGGGTTGTTGCCCTGGGGGCAACCGTGGTAGGGTACATTGGCGGAGGTCCGCTGAATATTTTCGAAAGGATCCTTATGGGTGTCGCCGCACTTTTCCTTATCGTACCGGGGACCACGACGGATATTATGGGTGCCGTGCTACTTAGCTTTCTCTTTGTCAAACAAGTTCTGAAAAAGAGGTGGCAGGCGAAACATTCAGGCGGGTAAAGAATACATGCGATACAGAAAAAGAAATATTGAAAGGTTGTCTCATTCATGAAGAAGAAAATACGTGTCATCCATTACGGATTGGGGCCTATCGGCATTGAGACGGCCCGGCTCGTTTTCAGGAAATCTATGGTGGAAAGTGTGGGAGCTGTGGATATCTCCAAAGATATGCTCGGGAAAGATCTGGGAGAAATATTGGGGCTCGATAAAAGGCTTGGATTTTCAGTAACGGAAAACGCAAAGGACTTGTTTGCCGGCACGAAGGCGGATGTGGTTCTTCACACAACAGGTTCCCGTATCAGGAAGATATACCCCGAGCTGGAAGAGATCATCCGGGCGGGACTGAACATCATATCATCGTCAGAAGAACTGCTTTTCCCCCTGAAAGAAAATGCCGGATCGGCAAGGAAGGTGGACGCGCTTGCAAAGAAACATGGTGTGACGGTGTTAGGAACGGGTGTCAACCCCGGCTTCGTCATGGATGCCCTTCCCCTTTTTCTCACCGGTGTGTGTCAGGATGTAAAAAAGATCCACGTGGAGCGATTTGTTGATGCGGGGACAAGGAGGTATCCCCTCCAGAAGAAGGTCGGTGCCGGTATGACGGAGAGGGCTTTCCGGGAGCAGGTTGCCCAGAAGACCTTGGGACATGTGGGACTCTTAGAATCGCTCTACCTTGTTGCTGATAATCTGGGCATGTCTCTCGATGACGTGAATGAGACAGTTGAGCCCGTGATAACCCCAAAAGTGGTGAAGACGGCATATTTCTCATTGAGACCGGGTGATGTGGCGGGAATCAAGCACACCGCGGAGGGTATCAAAGACGGTGAAAAGATCATCACGCTTGATCTGAGAATGTTCATCGGGTGCGAGGAACCGTATGATTCTGTTCATATTGTGGGAACACCGGAGATCAGGTTGCGGATCGAAGGTGGCGTGGCGGGTGATCAGGCGACGGCGGCGATTCTTGTGAATTCCATTTCCGCAGTCATGGATGCACAACCCGGCCTGATGACAGTCAAGGATATGCCGGCGGCTCATTTCACGCGTTGAGAGCTTGAAAACCTATCTGTAATATTTCATTCAACGACGCTGAACATTTCTTTCAAAGAGTTCCCCTTGTTTTCCTATCCGCTCCCCGTATCGGCCTGGAACGTAAGAGAGAAAGCGATTTATAATCAACATGTTATGAATTGTTTGTGGGCATTCCCTCAATTGGCATGTTTATTTCATCATTACAGGATGAAAAAGACAGCATAAAGACTTGGGAAGGGGGACATAGATCATAAAAAAGATAATTCAGACGACAGTACTTGCGGCCTTTGTAGTGTTGACCACCGCTTCATTCGGCTATGCTGAATACGCTGCGGCGGGACCGGTGAATTTCCCCTTTTTTCATCTCGGTTGCCTGATCGTGGGTGGATTGATCATTATTTCCCTGAAGCATAAATACAGTAAAATATATCTCAGTGAGGCAGTTGGTTCGTTCGCCCTCTATACCATTCTCGTGGCCCTCTTTACCTCACCCGTCGTGGATGCTCTCAAGAATCTCGTGGGCTAAACGAACCGATCCCCGGATATTTGTCCGGGGATTTTTTTCTTTCTATGACCGTTTCATTGAGGTTTCCGGGAGGTACGATGCAGACACGTCATTCCCACCAGAACACAATGAGCTACACCCATATACTGACGTTGAGCGCATGGGGCTTTGCGATTGTCATTGCTTCCTTTCTCTTTCTCTATGTCGGCTACTGGCTTGATGAGTTGTTCAGAACGTCGCCGACCTTCATGATCGGCCTGTTTCTCCTTGCCGTCTTTTTCTGTATTGGAAGATTTTATCGTGAGGCCTGGCTGAAGAGAGAAAGATGGTAAAGGTATCGGGAGATATTACCCTTCCCCGGGGATTCGCATTTTTCTGATAACGTCTACGAAGGATTCCTGCCTTTGCTGGGGGATATAAAGTGTCCCCTCATGATCGATAATCAATTTTCCGTTGAGATGATCCATTTCATGTTGTACTACCCGGGCGAGATAATCCGTGTAGCGCTTGCTCATTTTCCTGCCATTGACGTCGTGTGCCCTCACCTTTATTTCGGGGAACCTGCTGATCTCGACCTGGATTTCGGGACATGAAAGACACCCCTCCGACATTGTGACCATGTCTCCCTGTGACTGGGTAATCCGTGGATTGATGAGGACATCATAGTCCTCCTCACTTCCGGACCATTTTTTCTCGTCAAAGCCCTTATTTCTGAAAATGATTATTCTCCTCCTGATGCCAATTTGCGGGGCAGCGAGACCCACGGCATCATCCCGTGTGAGGAAGGCATCGATGAGCGTCTTTATATCTTTTTTCCTGTCGTTACTGAAGGGAACAGGCACCTCTTCAGAGCGGCTTCTCAGGATTGAGACTTCCTCTTCTTCATTCACCACGTCACCGCTCCACAGGGTCAACACCTTTTTTGACATCGTGATGTGCTCCCGGTCAAGATTGTTTGCATGGGTATATAACATTCCCGGTCTGTTATTTCAAGGTCTCAAGGATCTCAAAGGCCCTTGATAAATTCGTGGATGTCTGTTAGTTTCCCCGGTACTCAATCGTCATGAGAACACACCGTGTAGAAGAGTATTAAGTTGCTGAATGCCATTATCACCGAAAGAGCACGGCGGGAATTTGCCAGAGCGATGCAGTTCGAAAATGGAGGTGCACCGCAATTACATCCCGGTGATTCTCAAAAACTCCCCCTCCTCTACATTCATATACCCTTTTGCGAAAAACTCTGCCCGTACTGTTCCTTTCACCGCGTTTTGTTTGAACGCACCCTCTGTCGCGATTATTTCAGTGCCCTGAGAAAAGAGATTACGCTCTATAAAAAAGCTGGCTATCGTTTTAGCGGCATTTATGTGGGGGGTGGGACGCCTACCGTCATGATTGAGGAACTTGAGGACACGCTTGCACTGGCCGGGGAGTGTTTTCCTATTCGTGAGATTTCCGTAGAAACTAATCCGGATCATCTGACGGACAGGAATATTGCCGTTTTAAAGAAGGCGGGTGTAAATCGGCTCTCGGTGGGTATTCAGAGTTTCGATGACAGGCTCCTCCGGGACATGGACCGGTATGAAAAATACGGGAGCGGTGAGGTGATAGCCCGGCGTCTGTCCCCGGTTCTGGGTAACTTTGATACACTCAATGCGGATATGATCTTCAATTTCCCCTCCCAGAACATGCAGAACCTCGAGAGAGATATTGACGTTTTAATGAGTCTGGGTGTGGATCAGATAACCTATTATCCCCTGATGATTTCGGATTCGACGCGGCAGGTACTCAGGGAGAAATTCGGACAGATCGATTACAGAAAAGAGGAGCAATTCTACCACCGTATCGCGGAACGTCTGCTGCCGGCGTACAGGCTTTCTTCCGCCTGGTGCTTTTCCAAAAAAGAGGCTATGATTGACGAGTATATCGTGGATTATGATGAGTACGCGGGGATCGGGAGCGGTTCCATCGGCTATTTGAACGGGACGTGCTATGCGAATACGTTTCACATTCGGGAATACATTTCCAGGATTGATCACGATGAAATGCCTATCGCTGCGGTCCGGACATTTCTCCTGAGAGATCAGATGCGGTATGACTTCCTCATGAAACTCTTCGGGACAAAACTCGACGTGCGTGATTTCCGAACAAAGTATAGAGGTATTTTTTACCGGGTTCTCTGGCCAAGCATTCTTGCTTTTAGCCTCGCCGGCAGTTTGACGTATCGCGCGCCATGTTTTCACCTGACAAAGCAGGGTCGCTATACCTGGGTGATCATGATGCGGGAGTTTTTTATCGCGGTGAACAATTTCCGGGATTTTTTCAGGGCAGGGCAGTGAGGCATTTGGTGTGAAGGATAAAGGTATGGAGAATAGCAAAAAACAGCTGTTAAGGCATCTTCCCAAGATCGATGAAGTGATGAACTTGCTGGAACAAAAAGGTATATTTTCAAAAGCTCCCAGAGATATTGTGAGAACTGCCTGCCGTACGGTGGTAGATAATCAGAGGCAGGAGATCATGAGAAGAGAGGGGGCCGGAAAGGAAATGCCGGAGCCTTTGATTGATCGGGTTGCCGAGAAAGTGATGCAAGTAATAGAAGACCTGTACACGTTTCGCCTGCGCAAGGTAGTGAACGCAACAGGCGTGATATTGCATACGAACCTCGGGAGGTCACCCCTCTCTGACGACGCCCTGCGGAGGCTCATCGACGTGGCGGGAGGATATTCGAATCTGGAATTTGATCTTGCGAAAGGAGGAAGAGGGTTCCGTTACGATCATGTCCGGAGGATACTCTGTGTGTTGTCCGGGGCCGAAGACGCACTGGTAGTGAATAATAACGCCGCGGCGGTGTTGCTTGTCGTGAATACCTTTGCCGAAGGTCGGGAAGTCGTCGTCTCGAGAGGTGAGCTCGTCGAAATTGGTGGAGAATTTCGCATACCCGAAGTAATGGAAAAAAGTGGGGCGCATCTCAGGGAGATAGGTACCACAAACCGCACCCGTCTGTCGGATTATGAAAAGGTGATCGGATCGGAAACAGGCCTCATATTGAAGGTTCACACAAGCAACTTTAAAATAGTGGGTTTTACGGAGGAGGCGGATCTCAGCGCTCTGGTTTCCCTGGGGAAGAGGTATGGTGTACCGGTAATGAACGATCTGGGAAGCGGATGTTTCACCGAGCTGGATCGCTATGGTCTCGAGAGGGAACCTACCGTCCGTGACGTCCTAAAAACCGGTGTGGATGTCATTACCTTCAGTGGCGATAAACTCCTGGGAGGTCCCCAGGCGGGGATTATTCTCGGCAGGGAGGATACACTTCTCAAGGTGAAGAAAAACCCGTTGAACCGTGCCCTTCGCATCGATAAACTGACCCTGGCAGCCCTGGAGGCGACACTCATTCAGCATCTCCAGCCGGAAAAGGCCGTGATCGGCCTCAGAACCCTGAAGACACTCACCGAACCTCTTTCGACGGTTACCAAAAGAGCCAAGAAACTGCTGTCCGCGTTGCAAAAGGAGCGCTTTGAAGGGCTGAGTATCGCGTTGAAAAAGGGAACCTCCATGGCAGGTGGCGGCTCCCTGCCCACTCAGGAGATCGACACGGCTCTGCTGAGTGTTGTATCAGCCCGCATGTCACCAAGCGCTCTTGAAGAGCGTCTGAGAAGTCTCGATGTTCCGATCATTGCGCGCATTTCCGATGATGAAGTCCTGTTTGACCTCAGAACAATCGTGGAGGAAGAATTTATCTATATCAGAGAGGGGTTAAAGAAAATCTCCTCTTCGCAAGGAAGATCCCTTTGAATGTATCCCGTGAGGAACCCTTTGAATTTACCGTCACTCCCCCGGAGGCCGGGTTAAGGCTCGACATTTTTCTTTCCCGGAAGGATTTGGGCCTGTCCCGCTCACAAATCAAAAAGTCTGTGGACGATGGATTAGTCCGGGTAAATCATGCCACCGCCAGGGTCAGTTACCGGTTGAAATCAGGGGACATTGTGCAGCTGAGAAAACGGGAGCCGATGCCTTCCCATGTGTTGCCGCAGGATATTTCTCTGACCATTATCCATGAAGACCCGCACATCCTGGTGATTGACAAACCGGCGGGAATGGTGGTTCACCCGGCAGCGGGCCATTCTCGGGGCACGCTGGTCAATGCCCTTCTTCACCATTGCAAAGATCTGTCCGGTATCGGCGATGTACTGCGACCCGGAATCGTCCATCGACTTGACAGGGACACCTCAGGTCTTCTGGTCGTTGCAAAATCGGATGAGGCGCACCGGGGATTAACCGGACAGTTCAAGCGCCGTGAGGTGAGAAAGGTTTACAAGGCCCTTGTCTATGGTGATCCTAAAGGGAATGACGGGATAATTGATGCGCCGTTGGGGAGACATCCGGTGGATCGAAAAAAGATGTCCACCAGGAGCCGGAGAAGCAGAGAGGCACTCACACGCTGGCAGGTGTATGAACGTTACGGGGTGGCGACCCTCTTGAATGTTGAAATTGTCACGGGGAGAACACATCAGATAAGGGTTCACTTGAACGCTTCGGGGTATCCCGTGGTGGGAGATAGTGTGTACGGAAACCCCAAACGGGCCAATGCCATTGAGAACCCCCTTTTGAGAGCGAGATTGAGAACGATGAAACGGCAGGCCCTCCATGCCGGTGAGATAAGTTTTGTCCATCCGATCACCTTTCAGCACATGATCTTTTCGTCTTCCTTGCCGGATGATATAAAAAAATTATGTGATTTTCTCAAACGTGCAACCGGAAATGCGTAATGTCAAGGGATGCCGATGTTTTTATTCGTGATTGGCATTACACAGGGGTGAAAATTCCGACATTCCCTCACTGGGAGAGGTCTCATCGAAATCATCAGCAGCTTTAGGTAGAAGGACAGCATTACTATGAAAAATTTACTTGAAAACATCGATGAAATCCTGCTCATGGGTCCCGGTCCTTCCTGTGTACCCCCTCAGGTCTATACCGCCCTGAGCCGAAACACCCTGGGTCATCTCGATCCCTGCTTTTTAAATATCATGGATGAACTGAAGGAAATGCTCCGTCGGATTATGAACACCGGGAACAATCTGACAATCCCCATATCAGGAACGGGTTCTGCCGGCATGGAGACGTGCTTTGTGAATCTTGTGGAGCCGGGAGACAGGGTTCTCGTTATGATAAACGGCGTTTTTGGCATGCGGATGCAGGACGTGGCCGCCAGGCTGGGTGCACACGTTGATGCGCTGGAGTTCGCCTGGGGAACCCCGGTTATGCCGGACATGCTGCGGTTACTGTCTGGTGTTTTTTCTGAACTTTTGTAGCAAATCACTCAGCTCAGGCAGGAACCGGGTAGCACAATCGAAACATCCACCGAAGATAAAAAATGTAGGTACGGCCGCCGCGATGATTGCGGTGCTCCAATGAGAGAACTTGTATATGGGCTGGATATACAGCGCAACAAGAAAGGTCAAAGGCAAACCGCAATAAGTCACCTTACCCAATAAGCCGTAAGGTACATAGATGAACCGGGCAACATGAAGCACCTGACACACACTGCTTGCTACAAGACAAAAAAGAAAGGAGATTAACGTGATATCCAAGGAGATATTAAAGAAGTTCATTCTGAGAAATTCGGAGGTACTTTTCGCAATGTCCGGAAACTCAATGACAAACTTTTGTCCGATGTCTGTGGATACGTATATGAACCATAAGTAATTTGTACAATAGAGCAACGCTGTATATACGAGGACTGTGACAGTCAGGAGGATAACCAGCCCGGTAGCACTGTTCCAAAACTGACGCACATGGGACAGGTACTTATTGCCTGAGGAGATTTCCCTTTTGTTATCATGATCCTTTTTCATGGGCACCCCCGATAAAGATTGTGCTGATAAGGTGAGATTCCTGCGAACCGGATCGTGAGCTTCAAGCTACAAAAAAATCGTCGAGTTATTCATAACGTATCTTGATTTCAATTTTTGACATCTTCTTTAACGTGTCGTGAGGGATTCTCTTGAAGAGACACGCGTATGCACCGCTGTTTACCAGAGGTGGCCTTGACGGTGACCGTACCGGCGATGCTCGTGGAGGGTATCATAAGTATTGCGAAGAGCAGAAATCCTATTACTCTTTTATCCGGATTCATGTGAATATCCTTACAAAAAAACCCCGTCCTCCTCAACGGGAAACGGGGTTTCAATAATCAGTCCATATTACCCTCACAGAGCGCTAAAGGGTTTATGAATTAAACTCTCTGACTTTACATGTATATTTCGATTATCATGGTTTCCATGAGAAATCTACTATAAAAGAGAAAATGTAATGAAGTGATAATGGAGTCAAATAATTATCGTTTCTGTGCACCTGCAATAGATTATCGGACTATTTATTGGGGTGGATGAGAGTGGCTACGCCTTCACTGAGACTTCTCTCAGCCGCCATTTGACAGGTGAAACGAAACAGTGTAAATTTTTTGGAAAAGTCCCGATTTGAAATTCTGTATCCGCTGTAAGTATATGCGAGATGTTGAGAGTGGGATGGATTGGCGGACAGGTGTTCTGTTTAACACCATCTGGCAGCCCACGTGTTGATTTTGACGATTTGTAGTGACGCATGTTCCGGTTGTCAAAAAAAGGTTCTGTTGAATATTTAGAGGCGGATGTGCTCAGGGCGTCAGATTTTCTTGTTCACGCCTTCTGCACCCGTCGAGGCGGAGTGAGCCAGGGCAATTTCTCCAGCCTGAATTTCAGTGTGAGAGAAGGAGACACGAGGGAAAATGTCCGCCGGAACTGGGAAATTGTCGCCGCAGCGTTCAACCTCCGGGTGGAGAATTTCCTTGTGGTCAATCAGGTTCATGATGACAGGATTCTGATTATTGATCGTCCCCATTTTGATTTTGAAAGGCACAGAATGGCTTCGTATGACGCGATCATTACCAACCAGCCGGGGATTGCGCTTGCCATCAAAACGGCGGATTGTGTGCCTATTTTTTTCTTTGATAGGGTAAAGAGAATCATCGGAGTTGCTCATGCGGGCTGGCGGGGAACGTCTCTCAATATTGCCGCCAAAGTGGTAGGTGCATTGAGGGAGATATTCTCCTGCGATACATCCGTTCTTACGGCGGTGATCGGTCCTTCCATCGGACAATGCTGTTATCAGGTTGACGGAAGAGTGTTCGGTGCAATGGAAGCTGGTAATAACCGCCGGGATATTTTTTCCCCCTGTAGCAGTCCGGGGCGCTGGATGCTCAATCTTCCTCTGGCGAACACATTCCAGATTATAGAAGGGGGTGTTTTGCCGGAGAACATTCATGTTGCGGGATATTGTACATCCTGTCAGAGGGATATCTTTTTTTCCCACCGGGGTGAGAGGGGAAACACGGGAAGGCAGCTCAATTTCATAATGCTCAGGGGAGGTCATAAGGACGGCTTTTAAAAAGTGCTTGACATGTACGGGCGGTTGGTATAAAAAATAATCAACATTAAGAAAGGTGTAAATAAAATCCTTCCTTCTGGATTGTCCCAGGAACCCAATTTAGCAATTCGTTGTCAATCCACATTACTTTCATAATTCTTTGCATGCAAAATAAGCCCTCTCATTGTTGTCATATGCGTTCGGGATTTTGGAATTGAGGATCGGGAGCTTGGATAAGGATACTTGTCATTAATCAAGAGAGAAAGGTGTGTGTGATAGTCGGTTATGAATATCGAAGAAATTAAGAGGCTGCCCATCAGCGAACTTACCACAATGGCAAAGGAGTTGAGTGTCGTCGGCGCGAGCGGCATGAGACGGCAGGATTTAATCTTTGCGATTCTGCAGGCCCAGGCCGAAAAAAACGAGGTTATCTGCGGGTCCGGAGTCCTGGAAATCCTCCCGGACAGTTTTGGTTTCCTCCGCGCCGTGGATTACAACTATCTCCCGAGCCCTGATGATATTTACATTTCACCTTCGCAGATCAGGAGGTTCAGCCTGAGAACCGGAGATACTGTTTCAGGTGAAGTCAGACCTCCCAAGGACGGTGAAAAATACTTTGCCCTCCTGAAAGTGGATAATGTCAACTTTGAGAGCCCGGAAGCCTCAAGGGATAAAATACTGTTTGACAATCTCACCCCCCTGTACCCACAGGAGAAGTTGGGTCTCGAGGCGAATGCAGATAACTTATCTACGAGGGTCATGGATCTCTTCACGCCGATCGGCAAGGGACAGAGGGCGTTGATTGTATCACCTCCAAGGGCAGGGAAAACCGTTCTCCTTCAGGATATCGCTCACAGCATTTCAAAAAATCACAAGGAAGTCATACTGATGGTGCTTCTCATCGACGAGCGTCCCGAGGAAGTGACCGACATGCAGCGCAGCGTTGATGGAGAGGTGATTTCATCGACGTTCGATGAACCGGCGACAAGGCATGTTCAGGTTGCCGAGATGGTCATTGAGAAAGCAAAGCGTCTCGTGGAACACAAGAAGGATGTGGTGATCCTTCTTGACAGCATTACGCGACTCGCCAGAGCATACAACACGGTAGTACCGCCCAGCGGCAAAGTACTCTCCGGGGGTGTCGATTCGAACGCCCTGCATAAACCGAAGCGGTTCTTCGGAGCGGCGAGAAATATTGAAAATGGAGGAAGCCTGACTATCGTCGCAACGGCCCTTATTGATACGGGAAGTAGAATGGATGAAGTCATTTTCGAAGAATTTAAAGGAACCGGGAACATGGAACTCCATCTGGATCGCAGAATTGCCGACAGACGGGTTTTCCCCGCGTTTGATCTTATCCGCTCCGGTACAAGAAAAGAGGAGCTTCTCGTGCCCAAGGCTAATCTTAACAAGGTATGGATATTGAGAAGGCTTCTTCAGGAAATGAATCCCATTGAAGCGATGGAATTCATCGCTGACAAAATACGCAAGACGGAGACAAATCAGGCATTTCTCAATTCCATGAATCAATAGCATCGTTGAAATGGTGGAAGAAACAACTTGCGTTTGCGGTGCAGATGATGATAATGCGCCCCCAACATGAGGTTGCTGTTCCCTATAATAAGTATGAGAGTATACAGGTAGTGAAAACATGCGAACGGAGTATTATCGAAAGGAAGATAAATAACTATGAAGGAAGGCATTCATCCGGAATATAAGGAAGCGACGATAACCTGCGTGTGCGGAAATGTCATCAAAACAAGGTCAACAAAAAAAGATATAAAGGTTGAGATATGCTCTCAGTGTCACCCCTTTATCACAGGGAAACAGAAAATTATTGATACGGCGGGCAGGGTGGAACGGTTTAAGAAAAAATATGGAAACGGGTAAAAAAACAGTGCTGCTCCATTCATATGCAATGTACTCATCTGTTCACCGGGGATACAAATTGTAAGGGAGCGTATTCACATGTCATGGTAGCTGCCTTTCTCAATTACTGACAATCAGCTCACATATCAGGCTTGAATGAAGAGCATGATAATATGATAAGTTTCAAGATATGATGTATGACAAATTAAGAGATATTGAGGCAAGGTATAATAATCTGGAAGCCCTGCTGAGTGATCCTGATGTGATCGGGAAGCCCAGCGTCTATCAGAAATATGCGAAAGAGCATGCTGATCTGCATGACCTTGTGGAAACTTACAGGGAATTTGAAAAGACGTCTGCCCGTATCGAGGAAGGTCAAAACCTGCTCCGTGGCAACGATGAGGAATTGAAAGAAATCGTCAAGGATGAAATGCCTCAGCTCAAAGCACAGCTGGAGTCACTGGAAAATAGGTTGAAAGTACTTCTCCTCCCTAAAGATCCCAACGATGAGAGAAATGTGTTCCTCGAAATAAGGGCCGGTACCGGAGGGGAGGAAGCGGGACTCTTTGTAGGGGATCTCTTCCGCATGTATGCCCGGTATGCGGAAATGTGCCGCTGGAAAGTTGAGGTTGTGAGCAGCAACCCGGCGGGAGGCATGGGGGGATTCAAGGAAATTATTGCCCTCGTTGAGGGTAAGGGGGCATACAGCAAATTGAAATACGAAAGCGGTGTCCACCGTGTGCAGCGAGTACCCGTGACTGAGTCCCAGGGAAGAATTCACACCTCCGCAGTAACCGTTGCGATTCTTCCCGAGGCCCAAGAGGTGGAGATCCATGTAGATCCGAATGACCTGAGGATCGATGTATTTCATTCCAGTGGACACGGTGGTCAAAGTGTCAACACGACAGATTCAGCGGTGAGGATTACCCATTTACCCACGGGGCTCGTGGTATCCTGCCAGGATGAAAAATCACAGCACAAGAACAAGGCGAAGGCCATGAAGGTTCTCAGAGCCAGGCTTCTGGACATGATGGTGCAAAAGCAGAATGCCGAGATTGCCGAATCGAGGAAAAGTCAGGTGGGAAGCGGCGACAGGAGTGAGCGGATCAGGACCTACAATTTCCCGCAGGGGAGGGTCACAGATCACCGTATCGGTCTTACGCTTTACAGTCTGCAGGCTTTTCTCGATGGAGAAATACAAAACATGATAGATGCACTCATCACCCGCTTTCAGGCCGAGGCGCTGAAACAGCCTGTCAGTTAAGTCATTTCCATGCACACTCGCTCCTCCCGCCCCATGAACATCCTGCGTGTTCTCGATGAAGCGACCCGCGTTCTGAAACGCCGTGTGGGAGTCGCAGCCAGGCTCGACGCTGAAGTACTGCTGTCCCATTGTGTACATACTGACCGTGTGCACCTGTATGCCCGTTCCGAGCGGGTGCTCACGGTCCCGGAGCGGGAGGAGTTCGCATCCTGTGTGAGGAGAAGACTGAGGGGGGAACCCGTAGCGTATATCGTTGGCGAAAAAGAGTTCTGGTCCCTTCTCTTTGAGGTGAATCACCACGTCCTCATTCCCAGGCCTGAAACAGAAATTCTCGTTGAAGAGGTGCTGAAAATCTGCCATAGTATCGGCAATTCTCCCAAGATCCTCGAGATTGGTACCGGCTGTGGTGCCATAAGCGTTTCACTGGCACACGAGTTGAGGCGGGCACGTATTGTTGCAACTGACATTTCTCGGGAGGCAATATCCGTTGCGATGAGCAATGCTAAGAGGCACGGTGTGGAACATCAGATTTCTTTTCATGAGGGAAGCCTGTTTCAGCCGGTGTCCGGGTTCTTCGACGTCATTGTATCCAATCCTCCTTATATATCCGAGGCGGAGTTTGCCCGGCTCCCTCGGGATGTCCATGAATTCGAACCGGAGACGGCATTGCTGGCAGGAGCTGATGGACATCTGTTTCACAGGGAAATCGCCAGGCTGGGTGCGTCTCATCTGGAGGGAGGAGGCTGGCTCTTAATGGAAATAGGGTCCGGTCAGAGGGATCAGGTGCAGCACATATTGGGGGAATCGGGATTTTATGACAGTGTGACGTTCAGAACTGACTATGCAGGACTCGTGAGGGTTTCCATAGCAAGGAGGAATACAGCGGGTGGATAAGATAATCATACACGGTGGGAAAAAGCTCCGCGGCGATGTTTTTATCAGTGGTGCGAAGAACGCTGCGCTTCCGATCATGGTATCATCGCTCTTGGCGCCGGGCTGGCATAACTTTCATAATGTCCCCAACCTCGTCGATATCAGGACTATAAAAAGACTTTTAAGGAGTCTGGGGGTGAAATGTGAGGGAGACTCGCCCGTGCGGGTAAATTCGGACGACATTAATAACTGTGAGGCTTCGTATGATCTCGTGAAAACCATGAGGGCTTCCATTCTGGTGCTCGGGCCCTTGGTGGCGAGGATGGGTATAGCCAGGGTGTCGCTCCCGGGGGGGTGTGCCATAGGAGCAAGACCGGTCAATCTGCATATCAAGGCCCTTAAAGATATGGGGGCTGAAGTGGAACTCAGGGACGGTTACATCGAAGCCAAGGCGTCGAAACTGAAAGGTACCACGATTTATTTTGATATTTCCACGGTCACAGGTACGGAAAACATTATGATGGCTGCCTGTCTCGCGGAGGGGACTTCGCTTTTGAAAAATGCAGCCAAGGAACCGGAAGTCATAAACTTGGCCGTAACTCTCAACAGCATGGGCGCAAGAATAACGGGGATGGGGACTGATGTCATCAGGATAGACGGAGTTGATCGTCTTCACCCCGCTGAGGCCACTGTCATTCCTGACCGGATCGAGGCGGGTACTTACATGATTGCCGCAGGGATTACGGGGGGAGACATCAATGTCATGGGGTGTAACCACTCGCACCTTGATGCGTTGATTTTGAAACTGAGAAACTCCGGCATGAAAATTACTCCGTTTGAGGGTGGTCTCAGAGCCGTCGGTGCCAGAAGAATAAAGAGCATCGACATAGAGACCCTTCCCTATCCGGGGTTTCCCACCGATTTGCAGGCCCAGATCATGGCGATGATGACATTGGGTGGCGGCAGCAGTGTCATTACCGAGACGGTGTTTGAGAATCGGTTCATGCACGTCAACGAATTGATGAGGATGGGCGCTGACATTGTAATTAAGGGAAACACCGCCGTAGTAAAAGGTGTTCCGAGACTGCAGGGAGCTCAGGTCATGGCGACGGATCTGCGGGCTTCCGCTTCTCTTATCCTTGCAGGACTTGTGGCGGAAGGCAGGACCGAGCTTTCAAGGGTGTATCATATTGACAGGGGGTATCAGGGAATCGAAAAAAAATTCGCAGCGTTAGGAGCTGATATAAAAAGGGTGGCCGTCTGATATGAAAATCATCCGTACAAGCGAAGCGGCATTTGAAGAGATATTTCAGAAGATTATTCGCCGGGGGAAGGTCTTTGATGAGGATATCTGGATAACCGTGAAAGGAATCGTTGAAGATGTCGCCGTACGAAAGGATCAGGCCCTTTTTGAGTACACCAGGAAATATGACGGTTATACGCTCAGTGCGAACACTGTCGCAGTTACTCCCAGGGAAATGGAGCATGCCATAAAAAAGGTACGCCGGGAGGATCTTGCGATTTTACGGCTTGCTGCCAGGCGGATAGAGATGTTTCATCGAGCACAGGTCATCCAGGACTGGTTTTGTCATGAGAAAGAAGGAACAGAGCTGGGGCTCCGGGCATTGCCGCTGGAACGGGTCGGCATTTATGTTCCGGGCGGCCGGGCATCCTATCCTTCCACGGTCATCATGGCTGCCGTTCCGGCGGGGATTGCAGGTGTTAAAGAAATTGTACTGGTGACACCGTGCAAGGGAGGAAGGCTCAATCCACTTATTGCGGCTGCTGCGAGAGTGAGCAGTGTTCATCGGATTTTCAAGGTAGGAGGCGCCCAGGCAGTTGCTGCGCTGGCGTATGGTACTGAGTCAATCCCCCGTGTGGATAAAATAGTCGGACCCGGCAATGCCTACGTCTCCGCGGCGAAAAAGATGGTTTACGGACAGGTTGCAATTGACATGATTGCCGGTCCCAGCGAGATTGTGGTCATCGCGGACGAAACCGCAGATGCATCCTTCGTTGCTTCGGATCTCATCGCACAGGCGGAACATGATGAATTCGCAAGTGCAATTCTGCTCACACCGGATGAGTCCCTCGCGGTGAGAGTTATTGATCGGGTTGCGGCGCAACTGAAAACCCTGCAGAGGAAATCTATCGCGAAACGTTCATTGAATGCATTCGGGGCAGTTATCCTGACCAGAAATATGGAAGAGGCCATTGCGACAGCAAACCGGTTTGCCCCGGAACATCTGGAATTAATGGTTAAGAATGCGAGAGATATGGTGGGAAAAATAACACATGCCGGGGCTGTATTCTTAGGGCACAATACACCGGAGGTGTTAGGTGATTATCTCGCCGGTCCCAATCATATACTTCCCACAGGGGGAACGGCACGGTTTGCTTCTCCGCTGGGCGTATATGACTTTGTGAGGCGAAGCAGCGTGATTTCCTTTTCTGAAAAATCGTTGCGGAAATATGCGAGACAGGCGGCAAGATTTGCAAAACTGGAGGGTCTTGACGGACACGGGAAAGCCATAACTGTGCGGATATCCCGAAAAAAATCTTGACAAAAAGTTGCTGTTGATTAAGATGTGCACGCACGGAAATGTCTGCATTGCATGACTTACCTTTACACCGGGTATTTCCAGCCGATTCTTTTGAGCGGGCGTAATTCAGAGGTAGAATGTCAGCTTCCCAAGCTGAACGTCGTGGGTTCGAGTCCCATCGCCCGCTCCACTTCACCCGATAAGCCCTGATTTTTTTATTGCAATAGTCATTTTTCTGTGTTATCAACAGCCGAAAATCATCGTGTTGGTCTATGATGAGTGGGCAGATGCCCACTTTTTTTTTCCGATACGGGATAAAATGCATTGCTCACAGTGTGCGGAAAAGTGTTCTTACAGGAGGGTCGAGCAGGGTGACTGACGCGCATTACACATATAGAGATAAAATGAAACCGCTTGTCGAATCCATTTTGGAGTTCGAGGACATGGAACTGGTGGATATTGAATGCCTCAGGATGAAGTCACGCTGGCTTGTGCGCATTTATATTGATAAGGAAGGCGGGGTTACCCTTGATGATTGCGGCGAAGTGAGTAAACAGGTGGGTGATGTTCTTGACGTTCATGATCTCCCCCCTGGTCCTTATACTCTCGAGGTTTCTTCTCCAGGCCTGGATCGACCCCTTGCGAAAGACAGGGATTTTATCAAATACCGGGGACGAAAAGTTCATGTCAGGGTTGCTGAGAAACTGGAAGGAATGAAGAATTTTCGGGGGAGACTGGTTGATTATCTTGACAGAGAAGGTGAGAAAATCGTGGTTGTTGACGTTTCAGGAAAGACATATCACATACCACAGCCTTTAATCATAAAAGCACGTCTCGAGTATGAGAGTGATCAATAACTATGGAGGATAGTAAATGTTTCCGGAACTTAAACGTCTGATTGAACAGATGGGTAAGGACAGAGGTATAGACAAGAATATTATCATAGAAGCCCTGGAAGCAGCCATGTGGACGGCAGCACGAAAGAAACTGGGTGCCAATGTGGATATCGAAGCACGCTACAACGAAGAAGCGGGGGAGATCGAGGTGTTTCTGTTCAAAACTGTGGTTGATAAGGTTGTTGATCCTAATATGCAGGTCTCTCTGGAGGAAGCCAAGAGAACTTTAGATGAAGAAGCAGAGAGGGGAGACAGTCTGGGCATGAAAATTGACGCAGGTACTTTCGGGAGGATTGCTGTTCAGACGGCGAAACAGATCATCATCCAGAAGGTAAAGGATGCGGAGCGGGATAACATCTATGAGGAGTATAAGGACAAAAAAGGAGAGATAGTCAGCGGTTTCGTGCAGAGATTTGATGGGGGAAACATGATCGTGAATCTCGGGAGGGCCGAAGGTCTGATACCTTCCTCGGAACAGATATTCAGAGAGGTCTATAAAAGGGGGGACCGGATACGGGCATTCGTATGCGATGTGAAAAAAATATCGAAGGGACCCCAGATCATACTTTCGAGAACACACCCGGGATTCCTTAAAACCCTTTTTGAGTTGGAGGTTCCCGAAATATCCGAAGGATTGATAGAAATTGTGAACGTATCGAGAGAACCGGGTAAGCGGGCTAAGATTTCTGTGCGCACGAAAGACAGGGATATCGATCCGGTGGGGGCATGTGTCGGGATGAGAGGATCTCGTGTGCAGAGTGTCGTCCAGGAGTTGAAGGGGGAGAAAATCGATATTGTGCCCTATTCAAACGACAATGCTTCATACGTATGCAGTGCCCTCTCGCCGGCCAAGGTGAATCGGGTACTCATGGATGAGGAGAACCGGGCAATGGAAGTAATTGTTCCGGATGATCAACTGTCCCTGGCGATCGGGAAGAATGGACAGAATGTGAGACTTGCCGTGAAGTTGACGGGTTGGAAGATTGACGTCAAGAGTGAGTCCATGGCGGCTCTCCAGGAAGAGGAGGGATACAAATCCCTTATGAAGATCCCGGGTATCGGCGAGACCACTGCCGAGAGGTTATTTAGCGAAGGGTTCAAGAGTATCGCAATGATTGCGACAGCCGATCCTGAAATGCTTTCGTCGATTCAGGGAGTGGGTGAAAAGAGTGCGTCGCAATGGATTGAAGCGGCAGTAAAGATCATTGATCAAGGAGCGATGGGAACAAAGAGTGCCTGAGATAGTTTCTTGGGAATCTGTCATCGTATTTAATTATGGACGAGGGTTTCAAGAATGGTAAAGAAAAGAGTCTATGAGTTAGCCAAAGAGTTAGGCATCGACAGCAAGGAGCTTATATCCCGGTTGGAAAAATTTGGCATAGCTGTGAAGTCTCACTCAAGCACCGTTGAAGATTCCGATATGGAAAAAATCCACAGGGAGTTGTTATCCCCTGAACCTCTTGAGATGGTTGAGCAGAGAATAAAGACTACAGTTATCAGAAGGCGGGCAGTTCGTTCACCTGTGGAGGAGATGAAAGTCGAGGCAGAAGCTCTCGTTGAACCTGAAGCAAAGGTAGGTGAGGCGATCACCCCGAAGGAAGTGAAGAAAGAACCGGTTGTTTCCCGGAGGGAAACCCCCGTCAAGGTTGCAGCTCCCGTTGAGCCCGTTCCAGAGGTAACCGTCCCCCGTGAAGAGGTACCTCCGAAAATCGTCGAACCGGAAAAAGTCGAGGGGAAGAAGGAAGAAATAAAAAAAGAGGTAAAGGCAGATGTAAGGGTACCGCTGAAGAAGGAGAAGCCGGAACCGAAGCGGGAAGAAATTCGGAAAAAGAAAGATGTTGCCGAAGCTGTCGTGAAGAAGCCTGAAAGGAAAGTCGAGGTTATTGAAAAAAAACCGGAACCCGTCATTACAACGCCTCCTCCGTTACCCAAAAAAGAGGGGGTGTCTCTGAAGGTTCCCAAGGAACCGGTTGTGGAGGTGAAAAAGGGGCCTCCTGAAAAACCGGATTTGAAGGTCGTGAAGGAAATCATCCCACCCACAGAGGAAAAGCCGGTCAGGTGGGAAAAGATAAGAGGAAAGAGAACCATCGAAGTAGTGATGGAAGAGTTGCCTCCGGCACGAAAGAAGGCGTTCATTAAAAAGCTCGTGGATAAAAAAGACAGGCGCGAGGATAAGGACAGGGAAGACAGAATCATTAAGTGGAAGGAAGGGAGAAAGCAGCTCACCGCCAAGATCAAGAAAACGGTCATTACCATACCGAAGGCAATCAAGCGGAGGATAAAGATAGGAGATGCGATTACAGTCGGGGAACTCGCGAAAAGAATGGGGGTCAAGGCAAACGAAGTCATTAATAAACTTATAGGACTCGGCCTGATGGCCACGATCAATCAATCCATCGATTGTGATGCGGCGACGCTTATCGCCGGTGAGTTCGGATACCAGGTTGAACCGATCGGTGCGGAATTCGATGAACCTCTCCAGAGAATGGAACCTCCCTCCGAAAAATTGAAAACAAAAGCTCCCGTGGTGACGATCATGGGACATGTCGATCACGGGAAAACATCTCTCCTGGATGCAATACGGCAGACAAACGTAATGGCCGGAGAAGCGGGAGGCATTACTCAGGCAATCGGGGCGTACCATGTGAATATAAAAAACAGAGATATCGTCTTTCTGGACACACCGGGTCATGAAGCATTTACCGCCATGCGGGCGAGAGGAGCCCATGTGACGGACATTGTCGTTCTGGTGGTTGCCGCTGATGATGGCGTGATGGACCAGACCATTGAGGCAATTAATCACTCCCGGGTGGCCAACGTTCCCATCATTGTGGCCATTAATAAAATAGATAAACCGGGGGCCGATCCAGGTAAAATCAAGCAAGGCCTTGCGGAATATAATCTTGTGCCGGAGGAATGGGGAGGTGATACCATATACTGCGAAGTATCTGCGAAAAAGAGAACTGGTATAGAAGAGCTTCTGGAAATGATTCTTCTGCAGGCAGATGTGATGGAGCTCCGGGCCGATCCGGACAGACTGGCCCGCGGCATTATTATTGAGTCGAAGCTCGACCGGGGGCGTGGTGCCGTTGCCACCGTGCTCATTCAGGAAGGAACTTTGAATGAGGGGGATGCGTTTATTTCAAAAACCGAGTTCGGCAAGGTGAGAGCCATGATCAGTGATCAGGGTCAGCGGGTGAAGAAAGCCGGGCCGTCCATGCCGGTTGAGGTTATCGGGTTTTCGGGAGTTCCTCAGGTAGGCGCGGAATTCATATGCGTCGAAGATGAAAAGAAGGCGCGTGTCATCGGAGAATACTGGATCAGGAAAGAACGCGAGCGTGAACTTTCAGCCTCGTCGAAGATCACCCTTGAGCAGCTGTACCAGAAAATCAGAGAGGGTGTGAAAGAGCTTAATGTCATTGTTAAAGGCGATGTACAGGGCTCTATAGAGGCACTGACCGATGCGTTGAACAAATTGAGTACGACGGACATAAAAATGAAGATCATCCACAGCTCGACAGGTGCCGTCACCGAAACAGACGTCATGCTGGCTTCGGCGTCAAATGCCATCATTATAGGTTTCAACGTGAGACCCGATAGCAGAGTGATTGATGTTGCAGAAAAAGAAGGCGTGGAAATTAAACTCTACGATGTCATCTACGATGTCATCTCCGATATGAAAGCAGCCATGGAAGGCCTTCTGGAACCCGTCTACAGGGAGGTTGTGCTGGGTCGGGCCGAAGTGAGGGAGTTGTTCAGGATTCCCAAAGTGGGCACCGTTGCCGGCAGTTACGTCACCGAGGGGAGAATCACAAGGAACGCCAATCTTAAGCTGGTACGTGATGGTATTTTGATTTACGATGGCAGGGTCCTTTCCCTGAGGCGGTTCAAGGATGATGTGAAAGAAGTTGCGGCAGGTCTGGAGTGCGGCGTCGGGATAGAGGGTTTCAACGATATCAGAGTGGGAGACGTCATAGAGGCATATGTGAAGGAAGAGGTGGAAAGAAAATTATAACCTCTTTGATGAGAATGCCTTCCATGCACAGCCATTATCAGAACCCGAATGGATAAAGTGCCCGGATTCCGGATATTCGGGTTGAGAGTGTATTCAAGATGGTTATCGGGACCGGTATCATAGATTTGTTGATTGCGGAAAGCAGATCCCTCAAGGAAAAGAGAGGTGTACTGAACCGGATTATCAAAAGAACCCAGAGCGAGTTCAATATTTCTATTGCCGAAATAGGGGTAAACGATCACTGGAAAAGAGCGAAAGTCGGGTTCTGTGTGGTGGGGAATGAAAGTCGTTATATAAACGGGAAAATAGATCGCGTCATACGATTCATCGACAATCTGCAGCTTGTCGAGATACTTCACACCAAGATAGAAATCATTCAATTCCCGGATTCAGTAGACCATTTCGACTATGAAGAGGACAAATACCGTGAACTGTAAAAGATCGACCCGCATTGCCGATCTCATCATTGCCGACATTTCAGATATCCTCTTGAAGCAGATCGGTGACCCGCGGATCAAATCCGTGACCATCACCGGAGTAAAGGTGACGGATGATCTCCGGATGGCAAGGGTATTCTTTGTTGAGATGGGGAAGGATACCTGTGAGCCTCAGACGGAAGCGGCCCTTCACAACGCGACGGGTTTTATCAAGAGAGAGCTCGCGAAACGGTTGAAGCTGCGTTATGTGCCGGATATTGCGTTCGTTGTCGATAAATCGTTCGCGTACGGGAGTCGTATTGATCGATTGTTGGCGGAGATACAGGAGCGGGAAGCGGATGCTGAGTGAGATCGTTGGAATGATAGATCGGTTTGGGGTGTTTCTTATCACGTCTCACGTGAGGCTGGATGGTGATGCCCTGGGGTCGGAACTGGCCCTGTATCATATGTTAACGAGCATGGGGAAAGAAGCATTGATTTATAACCAGGATGAGTCTCCCGGGAACTACCGTTTTCTTCCCGGTAGCGACACGATCGTCCACAGACTCCCCGCTCTTGAAAGATATGAGGTGGTCTTTATTCTTGACTGCAGTGAGATGGAGAGGCTTGGGGAAGAAGCTTTAAAGATAGCGTCTATGAAGCGAATTATCAACATCGACCATCATGTCTCGAACGGCAACTTCGGGACGATATCTCTCATTGATCCTCTGTCGAGTTCCACGGCGGAACTTCTCTACAAACTTGTCCATATGATGAACGTAGAGATTACGAAGGACATGGCAACCAATCTGTATGCGGCCATTCTGACCGATACGGGTGGCTTTCGCTATCGGAATACAACAAGGGAGACCCTCGTGGCAGCGGGACACTTAATTGAGAGAGGGGCTGATCCCCAGTGGATATCCGAAAATATTTATGAGAGCAATCCCCCGTCAAAGGTAAGGCTTCTGACAAAAGTTCTGGAAACGTTGGCGTTCGAATTGGACAGAAGGGTCGGTTATATGATTGTTACCCGGAAGTCTCTTGAAGATGCCGGGGCGCTTCAGGAACACACGGAAGGTTTTGTCGATATTCCGCGGTCGATTCAGGGGGTCGAAGTATCCATACTGTTCAATGAGTTATCGGAGAACCATTTCAAGTTGAGTCTGAGATCGAAGGGGAGGGTGAACGTGGAACGTGTGGCGAGAATGTTCGGCGGCGGGGGACATATAAACGCCGCTGCCTGTAATATGGATGGAGATATCGATACGGTCAAATACAGGATATTGAGTGCGCTTAAAGGGCTGTTATTAGATCAATGAATGGTGTGGTCGTAATTGATAAACCGTCTGGCAGGACATCCCATGATGTGGTCATGGAGGTAAAGCACGTTCTTCACGTACAAAAGGCAGGTCACACAGGCACACTGGATCCCCTAGCAACAGGTGTTCTTCCCGTTTGTATCAATGAAGCGACAAAGTTGGTGCAGTTCCTTGTGGCGGATACAAAAGACTACAGGGCCACGATGCGCCTTGGACTCACAACGGATACCCAGGACATCCAGGGAAAGATAGTCGCACGCAATGACCCGGGTGTTAATGAACGTGATATAGAGGAGACACTTCGTGGCTTCGTGGGGAAGAGAGAACAGATCCCTCCCCGGTATTCGGCCATCAAGTTTCACGGCAGGGCATTCTATTCATTGGCGAGGAAAGGCGTTGATGTTGAACCTCCCAAGAGAATGATCGAAATCTTCAGCGTGGTCATTGAAAAAGTGGAATTACCCTATGTTGTGTTTACGGTCTCCTGTTCAAAAGGAACGTATATCCGGTCTCTGTGTTCTGACGCAGGGGAAATGCTCGGATGTGGAGCATGTCTCGCCGGCTTGAGGAGATTGAGGAGTGGTAGTTTCCTTGTGACATCTGCGGTCTCGCTGGATAATCTTGAAGAGAGGCAGATGAGGGAGATTCTCACGGCACATATCATCCCGATGACGGAGGTCCTTTCAGATATTCCGAATCTTATCGTGGACGGGGAATTTGCGGAAAGATTACGAAGGGGTCATCAACCGCATGGTGACGACCTGCGCAGGTATCATACCCCTTCCCTTGCGGCGGGAGATATGGTAAAGTTCATCGATAGTAGTGCAAATCTCATTGCCGTTGCGAAAATGCTCTATTCGTTCGACCACACAGGATCGGTGGATGGCAAAAGACAGGTGGTGAGGATACTGAGAATATTTAGCAGCGGTCCATAAGAATGGACGTGTCTGTCCAGGGCTGCGGATTATTGATTATACGGAGGAGATAACGTGTTGGATTCTGAGAAAAGGAAAGAAATCATTAACAGTTTTAAGTTACATGAGGTGGATACAGGATCTCCCGAGATCCAGATTGCTCTCCTCAGTGCCAGGATAGGATACCTGACGGAACATTTTAAGACCCATATAAAGGATCATCACTCCCGAAGGGGCCTGCTGAAGTTGGTGGGGAAGAGGAGACGGCTTCTGGATTATTTGAAGAAAAAGGACGTGGAGAGGTACAGGACTGTGATCGGTCGTCTGGGTCTCCGCAAGTAGATTCTGTGTGGCGACGAGCGAAGCGGACACTCGAAAATGAGCCGATCGGCAG
The DNA here is from genome assembly GCA_016874835.1 of Deltaproteobacteria bacterium. GTDB lineage: Bacteria > Desulfobacterota > Syntrophia > Syntrophales > UBA2185 > VGTB01. The sequence continues at coordinate 29,373 of VGTB01000006.1, forward strand.
ACATATGCGAGTTTGAGATTATACTGTTCATGAGGGCGGATGTGCGCCACTCATCTTGATGGGTAAGGGAAAAATACATGAGTAATACATTCAGTTCAGATTTTGCCGGAAGACCTGTTTCCGTGAAAGTGAATTACATGGCGGGTCAGGCTGACGGAGCGGTTCTTGTAAAGTATGGCGATACGGTTGTGATCGTCACTGTCGTGTCGCTTAAGAACAAGAGGGAAGGAGTGGATTTTCTCCCACTCACGGTCGATTACCAGGAGATGACATTTGCGGCGGGGAAAATTCCCGGCGGGTTTTTCAAGAGGGAGGGTCGTCCCAACGAGAGGGAGATCCTCACCTCCCGGATTATTGACAGGTCTACGAGGCCATTGTTCCCCAAGGGTTATTTCTTTGAAACGCAAATCGTTGCGACCCTGCTTTCCGTTGATAATGAGAATGATCCCGATGTGACTGCACTGTTGGGAGCGTCTGCGGCGCTTGCAATATCCGATATACCATTCGGGGGACCGATCGCGGGTGTGCGGGTAGGTCGTGTGGACGGTTCGTTTGTGTGCAACCCCCCTCTGGAGGTGATGGATAAGAGTGACCTCAACCTCTTTTTAGTGGGGCGGAAGGTGCTTCCCGGATCGGGAGGGAAGGAATTTGACATCAATCTCGTGATGATAGAAGGAGGGGCTTCTGAAGTTGCCGAGGACGTGATCGTCAATGCCATCAGCTTCGGATTGGACGCAATACGGCCGGTGATAGAATTTCAGGAACTCATTCGCGAGAGTGCGGGGAAAGCGAAAAGGAGTGTGGATGCCATCGCCCATGATGAGTCCCTGGTAGTTAGGGTGACAGAGGCAGCAGCGGGAAGCATGAGGGAAGCATTCAACATTGTAAGAAAGCTTGATCGATATAAGAAGATTGACATGATTAAAGAACGGGTAATACAGGACTTCGGTGCCGATGATGCACAGCAGATCCCGCAGGTGGGGATGATTCTGGAGGATCTGGAGAGGCGAATTGTCAGGGACATGATAGTACGGGAGAAAAAAAGAACCGACGGGAGATTGCCGGCCGACATCAGAGCGATCAATTCCGAAGTGGGAATCCTTCCCAGGGCCCATGGTTCAGCCCTCTTCTCCAGGGGAGAGACGCAGGCTCTTGCGGCCCTCACGTTAGGCACATCTTCCGATGAGCAGAAATTGGATTATGTCAGCGGGGAGGAAATGCGAACGTTTATCCTCCATTACAATTTTCCCCCCTATTGTGTTGGGGAAGCGAAGCCTTTGAGGAGCCCGGGGAGAAGAGAAATCGGCCACGGTGCCCTTGCCAGAAGGGCGTTGCTCCCGATCCTGCCTTCGGAAGAAGCATTCCCCTATACGATACGGATAGTATCTGAAATTCTCTCCTCTAACGGCTCTTCCTCAATGGCCTCGGTATGCGGCGGATCCCTTTCCCTGATGGATGCCGGCGTACCGGTAAAGGATGTCGTTGCGGGAATCGCGATGGGATTGATGAAGGAGGGGGATGAAGTCGTTGTGCTTTCCGACATCATTGGTGATGAGGATCGGGCCGGTGATATGGATCTCAAGGTGTGTGGAACCAAGAAGGGCATTACTGCGCTGCAGATGGATATAAAAATGGACGGACTGACCGAGGAGATCATAAAAATGGCCTTATGTCAGGCGAAGGAGGGGAGACTTTTTATCATTGATAAACTGAAGGAGACCATTGCCGAGCCGCGGAAGGACATTTCAAAATATGCCCCCAGGATTACCACACTCAAGGTAAAACCGGAAAAGGTGCGAGATGTGATCGGTTCCGGAGGGAAAAACATCAGGCAGATTATCAGTGAAACGGGGGTTACCATAAACGTGGAGGATGATGGTACGGTAACTATCGCATCGAATGACGCGGAGGCGGCGTCAAGGGCGGTAGCCATGGTGAGGTGGTTGACTGAAGACGCAGAAGTGGGGAAAATCTATCGGGGTATCGTCAAGAAAATCGTCGATTTCGGAGCGTTCGTCGAGATATTGCCGGGGACTGAGGGATTGGTGCACATATCGCAGTTATCGCGGGAGAGGGTGAAAAAGGTCACCGACATTCTCCAGGAAGGCGAAGAAGTGTACGTGAAGGTTCTTGAAATAGACAAACAGGGAAAAATCCGGCTTAGCAGAAAGGATGCACTTGGCGCCGATGTACGGTAAAACCGTCCTTGATAACGGGATGCGGGTTATTTCTGAGGAAATCAATCATGTCAGATCAGTTTCAATAGGGGTATGGATTCAGAGTGGGTCCCGTTATGAAGAGAGTATCACCAACGGGACAGCTCATTTTATCGAACACATGCTTTTCAAAGGGACCGAACGCAGGTCTGCCTTAGACATCGCATCGGCCATCGACTCTGTCGGCGGTGTGATGAATGCCTTCACCAGCAAAGAACTCACGTCGTTTTATATCAAGATACCGGACTACCATCTTCCTCTGGCGATTGATCTTCTCTCCGATATATTCAGCAATTCACGTTTTGATGAAGAAGAAATACGAAAGGAACAGTCGGTTGTTCTTCAGGAGATCAAAATGCTTGAAGACACGCCTGATGATTACATCCACGATTTTTTTGAAGGTGCTTTCTGGAACGGTCATTCCCTCGGCCTTCCGGTGTTAGGGGACAAAGAGAGGGTTTCCTGTCTGGACAGAGGGGCGCTCCTGTCCTTTTTCAATGCACGGTATAAACCAGATAATTTTGTGCTGGCTGCTGCGGGCAATTTAAAGCATGAGGTGCTGGCGGAGCTTGTGAACCGGTACTTCGGGTCTTTTTCGGGAGGTGCAGCCGCTGTTGATAACGGCGTGCCTGCCGTATTCTCGAAGGCATCATTTCTTGAAAAAGACCTTGAGCAGATACACATGATGATCGGCACCCTTGCCCCCTCTGCAAAAGATTCCCGGAGACATGCGGCTTTTATCCTGAATGCGATCCTGGGTGGGAGCATGAGCTCTCGATTGTTCCAGGAGATAAGGGAGAGAAGGGGATTGACATATGCAATCAATTCTTTCCTCACGTTGTACATGGATACGGGTCTGCTGGGCATATATGCGGGAGCCGGCAAAGATAAGGTTCAGATCGTTCTTAACCTGATCCTTGAGGAATTGCAGAAGCTCCGCAGCGATATGCTTACGGAGAAGGAGATACGCGGGGCAAAGGAATTGATCAAGGGAAACTTTCTGCTGGGAATGGAAAGCACCGATAATCGGATGACCAGGCTCGCACGAAATGAGATCTTCTGGGAAAGGTACATCCCGCCGGAAGATGTCATCGAACGCATTGAAAGAGTAACTGCAGAAGACGTGAAAAGACTTGCCGGCGAGATCTTTGTGCCGGACATCGTTTCGCTGGCTGCCATCGGGAAGGTTTCCGGGGATGACCTCTGTTTCCGCTGGTAGCATGGATCGGCGCTCGTCGGGTATGATCGAGAAAGTAAAAATACCTGTTCAAAAACTTCCGGGCAATGCGGATGTTTCGCTTCCCCGGTATATGACAGCCCACTCGGCTGGTATGGATATACACGCCGCGGTGGAGTCCGAGGAGATGATACTTCCCGGTGAGAGAAAAATGATTCCCACCGGAATTGCGATTGCATTGCCTGACGGTTATGAAGCGCAGATAAGGCCCCGAAGCGGCCTTGCAATAACACATGGGGTAACGCTGGTGAATTCGCCCGGGACGATTGATGCGGATTACCGGGGGGAAATTCGTGTTATACTCATCAATCACGGAAAGGAGCCTTTCGTGGTAAGGAGGGGTGACCGCATCGCACAGATGGTGATCCACCGGGTGTGCAGGGTCTCATGGGATGTGCGTCAGCACCTTGATGTGACTTCAAGGGGAGAAGGGGGGGTCGGTCATACCAGGAAGTAAAGGAGAGATGTTTCATGAAGAAATACAGAGTGACTAAAACGTATCAGGAAATAAACGAGAAGATCAGGCAGGGGAAAGCCGTGGTCGTGACGGCGGAAGAGATGGTCGATGTTGTTGAAAAACACGGTCATGTTGAAGCGGCGCGGAAGATCGATGTCGTGACGACAGGAACGTTCAGCCCCATGTGCTCATCAGGGGCTTTTCTCAACTTTGGTCATACCGCCCCGAGACTGAAGGCCTCGAAAGTATGGCTCAACGATGTGCAGGCCTATGGCGGCATTGCCGCGGTGGACTGCTATATCGGGGTAACGGAGGTTGCCGAGGGTGATCCTCTCAACAGTGTCTACCCGGGAGAATTCAATTACGGCGGAGGGCATGTGATTGAAGATTTAGTGGCGGGCAATGTGATCAGATTGCGGGCGGAGGGATACGGGACCGATTGTTATCCCGCCCGGAAGTATGAAAAAAATATCACGATCAACGATTTGCGGGATGCGATGCTTTTCAATCCGAGGAATGCCTATCAGAATTACAGTTGCGCGGTCAACATGTCCGACAAGACGATTTATACGTACATGGGTGTGCTGAGGCCGCGGATGGCAAACGCCAATTATGCAACGTCAGGACAGTTGAGTCCCCTGTTTAATGACCCCTATTACCTCACGATAGGTATAGGAACAAGAATATTTCTTGGGGGAGGACAGGGGTATGTGGCCTGGCATGGGACCCAGCATAACCCGAATGTGATACGGGGCAAGAACGGTATTCCCAGAGAAGGGGCGGGAACCATCGCGGTCATAGGAAATTTGAAAGAGATGAGTCCTGCATGGCTCGTCGGGGCGAGCATGTTGGGATACGGGGTTTCTCTGTATGTGGGAATCGGTATCCCCATTCCCATTCTGAACGAAGCGATGGCGCAGTATACCTCGGTCAAGGACGAGGATATTTATACACAGATCTACGACTACAGTATGGATTATCCGAAGGGAGGTGCCCTCAAGAGTCTTGGTGAAGTGAATTACAGGGATCTCCGTTCCGGTGAAATAGTGGTGAAGGGTAAGAAGGTAGTTACAGCGCCCCTGTCCAGCTACTATAAAGCGAGAGAGATCGCCCAAATTCTCAAGGAGTGGATTGAACGCGGGGATTTTTTCCTCAGTGAGCCCGGCCAATCCCTTCCCACCGGCAGTGCTTAATGGCTGATTTTATTATGAACATTAATTAATGTTAATAAATTTTGCTTATCCATGATATTTTTTGCTTGACATTGCTTATAAAATGTATCAGTATGCTACCATCCGTAAAATTTTTTCCTTTTGATGTGGAGGATATGAGAAAGAATAAGGTACGGTATTTTCGCGAGGCAATACCGTTGAGCATTGCTGAACTCGCGCGTAGGGCAGGGTTGGCCCCTCAGACCATCACAAAAATGGAAAAGGGGTTGGCGACGAGGAAGAACTCGGAGTTAAAGGTAGCAAAGGCGCTACAGAAGAAATACGAGGAGGTTTTCCTGTCGGATAGAGAACGTTGATGTAAACATGAGAATGACTCTTTGCGTTGTGTCGTGAAAGGGGCTTCTGATTCGCATGAGAATAGGAAGATACCTTATTGTATTTGTTTTCATCATGAGTCTGATCATTACATTTGGCAAGAGGGGCGTTATTGACAATTATGCGATGAAAGAACAATTGTCGGCCCTGAAGAAAACGAACCATGATCTTGTTCTTGAAAACAGGGATTTAAAAAAAACAATCATGTTAATGAGAAGCGATCTGCAGTATATTGAAGTGGTAGCACGTAACGATCTTGGAATGGTCAGAAAAGGGGATCTGGTATATCGTTACCAGACACGGTGATCCTATGGTGGATTTTAAAAAGTTGTTCTCAGGGGTTCCAAAAGGGATCAGCCTTGATTTCATAAGGGATCTGTTCCCGGGCAGCAAGCTGCTCGCCGGGCTTGACGTGGGGTCCAGCTCCATAAAGCTTGCCGAGATTGAAGAGACGGCAAAAGGGCGAATTCTCAGTCGCTTTTACCAGCTGCCTTTGACAAAGGGTATTATTGAAGAAGGCGTCGCCGTTGAAACGCAGGAGCTGTCCCAGAGGATCAAAGAGTTGCTGAAGAAGTCCGGGTGTAAAAGGAGAAAGATTGTCACATCACTGTCGGGGCACTCCGTCATTGTGAAGAAGGTGACATTTGCCACCATGGAAGACGCGGAACTGCGTGAACTGATAAAGGACGAGGCGGGGAAATATCTGCCTTTTGACAATATGGATGACGTCGGCTTCGATTTTCAAATCCTGGGTGAAAATGAATACAACCCCAATCAGATGGATGTCATCATCGTTGCGGCGAAGCAGGATATTATTGATGGTTATACGGGAGCGATACAGCAGGCGGGGTATGCCCCTGTCATCATGGATGTGGACTCTTTTGCTCTGGAAACCATGTATGAGCAGAACTATGAGTTTGAAGAGCATGAAATGGCGGTTCTCATCAACATCGGGGCAAGTATCACGAACATCAATGTGGTCAAAGCGGGAGCTTCGATCTTTACCCGGGATTTTACCCTGGCGGGAAATTCCATAACGGAGGCTCTCCAGCAAAAATTGGGGGTGACATTCGAGGAGGCGGAAAAGATCAAGGTCGATGGCCCGGAGGGCGATGAATCGGTGCAAAGGGAGTTCAGGGAAAGTCTGCTTGCCTATGCCGATCCCATATGTTCGGAAATTGAAAGGTCTATAGATTACTTCAGGTCGACCTACGGCGGTGAATATCTGAAGCATGTGCTCCTTTGCGGGGGCAGTGCAAAGATTCCCGGTATCGTGAACGATCTTTCCCAGAGGTTAAATCTTGACGTTGAGATTGCAAATCCATTCAAAAAAATAGGCTACAATCCCCAAGCCATAGATCCTTCTACCATAGAGCGTATCGCTCCCATTGCCGCGGTCGGGGTGGGGCTCGCCCTCAGGAAGGTGGGTGACAAATGATCAGGATAAATCTTCTTCCCTACCGGGAAAAGGAAAAAAAGGAAGGTGTGGCGCGTCAGGTTGTGATTCTCGCCGGTACCTTAATCCTTTTCCTTATCGTGGTCGGCTCTGTGCAACTCTATATGAGCATGAAAATCAGCAGCCTGGAGGCAAGTGTCAAAGAACAGGAAGAAAAGCTTGCCAAGCTTACCAAGGTCATCGGAGATATCGAGGGATTCAAGAAAGACAAGGCGGTACTTGAGAAAAAATTGGGGATCATCAACAATCTCGAAGCAAACCGGTTGGCCCCTGTCATTATGCTGGATGAACTGACGAAGCTGGTCCCCACAAAGGATGTGTGGCTCGACAGGCTCTCGGAAAAAGGAAAGGACCTCATGATCGAGGGTACGGCGAGAAACAATATTGCCGTCGCCCATTTCATGAAGAATCTCGCGGGAGCTTCTTTCATCAAATCGGTTGACCTGGTCTCTACCAGGGAAAAAGATGTCTCGGGTGTCAAACTGCAGCTGTTTATCATATCGTGCGTGAAGAAGGGATAGCAATCATATGGCTCTCACTCTTGCAAGCATTCAGGAATCAATCAAGAAAATACCGCCCAAGCAGAAGGTATTGATCATCTGCGCGGTCTATTTACTCCTGGCTGCAGCATATTATTTCTCATTCCTGCAGTTCTCCCTTGAGACGAAGGGCACACTTGATACCAAGTTGTCCGGCCTCCAAACCCAGGTTGAAGAGAAGGAACGCCTGGCGGCGCAGAAGCACCGGTATATCAGGGAATTGAACGAAATGAAGGAAACGTTGAAGCTGGCCCTGACAAAGCTCCCCGACAAGCGGGAGATCCCCGGTCTCCTGTATTCCGTTGCTCAGGCGGGAAAGGAAACGGGAATAGATTTTATCCTTTTCATGCCCAAACCGGCGGTGAAACCACCGGAACCGGCACAACCCGCCAAAAAACCGGAAGATGCCAAGGGTGCTCCTCCCGGGAAACCGGGGGCACCGCCGGTGGAGGAAAAATTTTATGAGGAGATACCCGTCGACGTTTCCGTGAACGGCAGCTACCATAATACCGCTATCTTCTTCGAAAAGGTGGCGAAGCTCCCCCGGATTGTGAACGTCGAGAACATTTCCATGTCGGAAGTAAAGGGACAGAAGGGACGACGCGGGCACATGGTAAATACGACCTGTGTGATCAAAACGTATATGTTCCTGGAAAAAATGGAAGAGAAAAAGGCTGATGAGAAAAAGGCTCCTGAAAAGAAGTGATCCGCTCGTATGCATGATGACGCTCCTGCTGGCGGTAATGGCCGTGGTGATGGTATCGGAAGGTTTTGCCGCCGATCCGACGAAACCGGGTGCTGCGGTGAAAGCCGCCGACGCCAAGGCAGAAGATGCGAAGGCAGTCGGGATGAAGCCGGCTCCTGAATACCGGTACAATCCCACGGGTAAACCGGATCCGTTCAAACCTTTCATAGAAGAGGAGATTACGGAGAAGCAGAAGCTGGAGAAAAGGAAAGAAGCACTGCCCATATCTCCTTTACAGAGGGCAGGTGTTGAACAGTTCAGGCTTGTGGGCATCGCAGGTACCGAGTCTTCAAGAAAAGCGATCGTCCAGGATGTGAATAATAAATTCTATCCCATCTTTGTGGGAACCATCATCGGAAGGAATAATGGTAAAGTTGTGGAGATACTCGCAGATCGGGTCATCGTTGAAGAAGCTGCCGGAACCCGTGCCGGGAAGGCGGTGACCAAGAAGATCACGATAAAGCTCCGTAAAGATGAAGGTGAGGAAAAGCCATGAAAAAGAGCGTGTCTTGGATTGCTTTCTTAGTTGGTTTTATGGTGTTGTTCGTGTGCGTCCAGTTGACGCAGAGTGCGCCGCCCGGACCGTCCGATCCAGCCAAGCCGGAGATCTCCGCCACTGGAGAGAGTGTCGGGTACCTGGAGGATGTCATTTTCGAGAAGCTGAAGGGCAAGGAGCGAATTACACTCGTCGTGACGAAGCAGTCCGGTGTGAACATAGAGAGTACTGCCGGGAATACCGTGCAGGTAAAGATGACAAATGTGTTCGTACCTGAAGAACTCAGGAAATCGCTGGGCGAGGGCAGGCTTGCCAACGTCATCCGGGTGTTGCCGGTTCAGCAGGCCGGTGAAGGCATTCCGGTGGCCATTCTGGCGATAGATCTGAGGGAAAAGGTGCCGTACAGTGTCAGCCAGAGAGGGCTCAACGTCCTCATCGATTTTAATGTGGCGAGTCTCGAGGCGAAGCTCCCCGCGGAGACGGCAAAGACACCTGAAACTGCGAAAGAAGCAGTCAGGAAAGAGCCGGCGAAAGAACCGGCAAGAGAACCGGGGTTACCGACGTATACTGGTCGCAAAATATCCCTGGATTTCCAGGATGCGAATATAAAGGCGGTTCTCCGGCTCCTCGCCGAGGAGGGGGGAATAACCATCGTTTCCGGTGATGATGTGAAGGGAAACGTGACCGTGCACATGAAGAAGGTCCCCTGGGATCAGGCCCTTGACACTATTCTCAGCATCATGGGTCTGGCGAAAAAGCAGATGGGCGATGTGATCAGCGTGATGTCGCTGGAGAGGATGAAAAAAGATGAGGCCGACCGGAAGGCGGGGGAGGAGGATCGTCTCAAGGCGGAATTGATAGCGAAAAAGGCGGAACAGGAGCGCCTGGAAGAAAGGGGAAAGTTGAGACAGGTGGCCATAGAGGCGAAGATCGTCGAGGCGACGGACGAATTCGTGCGAAACCTGGGGGTACGCTGGGGAGGCGTTCAATACGGTATGCTGGGGGATTATAACTTTGGCTTAATGGCAGGAACGAATCCTGACAGGACACGGGCACAGGCATGGAGCTACCCTGCTAATATTCCTTTCACTGATGCTACCGGTAAAGCATTAACCGCATTCGCTGTGAATTATCCAGCAGCCGTGAGTGCACCGACCCTGGGGCTTGTTATCGGTGGGTCTCGCGCTGTCCTTGAGGCCCAACTGCAGGCTCTGGAAACGACGAGTGATGGCAAAATCATTTCATCGCCGAAGATCACCACGATGGATAACGTTAAGGCAACGATCAAGCAGGGTGAGGAGATACCCTACATTACCATAGACAAGGACGGGAACAGGAGTATAAGCTTCAAGGAAGCCGTGCTGAAACTCGACGTCAAGCCGAAGATCACCCCTGACGGTACGATCTCCATGGAGATCAAGGCCACAAACGATTTTGCGGACTACAGCAAGGCCGCGCAACTTGGGGGGAACCCCCCGATCAATAAGAGCGAGGTGGAGTCGAAAATCGTCGTTCAGGATGGCGATACCATCGTCATCGGGGGCATCCTGAAAACGCAGGATTACAAGGACGTTTCCGGCATTCCCTGGCTCTCCAAGATACCTGTCCTCGGGTGGCTCTTCAAATATGAGGCCGTCACGAAAAAACGGAGACAGCTCCTGATATTCATCACTCCGAAGGTCATGCAGGAAGGCGCGGTAGCGGAACAGCCGGGGCAGATAAAAGGATAAAGTCTCCTCATTTCTCAGAGATGTTCAAGAAAGACCACTGAGAGCTTTGAAAAATTCCTGCGTTGTCATTTCGACCGAAGGGAGAAATCTTACAAGCCATCGGCAAATTATAAGATTGTCACGTCGCTTCGCTCCTCACAATGACGATTATAGTGGATTTTCAAAACTCTCAGTGTGTTTCTTTCTCCCGCGTACGCGGGAGATTTTCGTCATGAATACCGGGGTTGGAGTATGAGCCGAGCGAAAGTAAATTTGACGTGTGCTGCGATAATAGCTTTGATTGCGGTGCTGGCGGCATGCGGGACAAGCCCGTGGAAACAGGACAAGGCGAATGCTCACCTCAATATCGGCATAGCCTATCTGGGCTCGGAGCGGTTCAACGATGCCCTCAAAGAGCTTTTAGAGGCGGAGAAATTCGCGCCGGACGACCCCCAAATCCATTACTACATGGGGATTGCATACTACGGGAAGGCCCTGCCCGAGAAGGCGGCCGATGAATTCAAGAAGGCCATATCCCTGAAATCCGATTATTCGGAGGCCCACAATTTCCTGGGAAGACTCTATATGGAAAAGAGCCTCTGGGATGATGCGATCGCGGCATTCAAAGAAGCCCTTGCCAATATCCTCTATGAAACACCGGACAAGGCCCTTTTCAACATGGCGAGGGCCTACCATGGAAAGGGCGATTACCAAAAAGCCCTGAGTACCTACGAAGAGGCAAAGAACAAGCAACCCCATACCATCCCGCCCCCCCTGATAGACCATTACATCGGGATTACCTTTTTTGCCAAGGGAGATATGGAAAAGGCGATCCAGTATTTTACCACATCCCTCAAGCAGGCCCCTGCCCTGGTCGAATCCCGGTACTGGCTGGGACAATGCTACATGAAGCTCAATGACATGGAAAAGGCGAAGGCAGAATTCAGGGCCATTCTCAAAATCACGCCTGAATCCGAACTGGGGATAGCGGCAAAAAGAAGCCTCGATATGATCGAGGCTTCCCGTTACCGTCCCTGATGATGACTGTTCCTACTGGAGTCTTCGGTCTCTCCAGAAGAGGATGTTCGTCCGGTTCGACAGTCCCGGAGGATCGATGTTCACCCGGAATGTGCTTCCTCCTGTCCCTGCACCACCACTCACCGTTACGTAGAGGTCAGGAGTGGGTGATCCCCCCGGTTTCAGCGAAAGGATAGGCGCGGAGGCAATACCGCTTCCGATTCCCGTGCTCCGGGACCCTCCGGAAAGGGCGCCGGCGCCCGAGGTGTACTTGAGGGCAAAGAGAGATGCCGCCCCTCCCTGTTCACAGGGGTTGCCCCCGCTGGGCGGGTTAAAGGTGGTGAAATACACGACGCCGCCGAATACGGCGGGGTCAGCCAGGATCTTCTCCCCGCTTCCGGACAGGTTGACGTAGTACCCCTTCTTCGTGGAGGTGGTTTGATCGAATGAGGAGCCTGCCGAGGTAATGTTGTCCAGGTCGTTGATACCATACGTCGTAGTGCGATCGTTATCCATCAAAGCGAAGAACTTTTCCTGGGCGCTGGGTGAGGTAGGGTCCGCCTTGTCTCCTGAGCCCCAGTAAACCCAGAGGTTTCCCGCCCCGTCTCTCGCCACGGCGGGCATCGTGTAAATCGG
>VGTB01000007.1 GCA_016874835.1 Deltaproteobacteria bacterium
CCGCCCAGAATGCATCAGGCTCCTCAATAGACCGCTTCCAGAGCTTCTCATACTCAGCCCTGCTCTGAATGTATGCCCCCTCCCGTGCCCATGAAGGAACAGGATAAATCTCCTTTAATTCTACCTTCTCCTCTTCTGCCATACCTTCCTCTATCCTCCTCTTTTTTATAATCTTGTCTCAACTCTATACATATGCTGTACAAGTTAATATATTGAGTAATTTCCTCTCTTTGTGGTTATGGGTTTTCCCCTGTATGGGGTGATGGTGTTTAGTTTTACTTTTTGGTTGTGAAGATTTACCCCATGGAGCGGGAAAATAACAATATTAAAAGATTTATAAATAATGTTAAGATTGATTAAATAGTTTAAAAGCACGCCGCTACTTAACATGAAATTGTTTCTTAAACAACAATTCTTTCCACGAAAAGAAGCTATTGCACAATCCGGAATGAGACTTTATGACAACATCTATTGTTTATTGAACGGGAGTCATTATATGACTGACAGTCATTTCTTAGGCCGTCCAGTACATTACTCTGTATTCATTGTCAAGGAATATTTGAAGGATTTTCGATATCAGGATATTTATATATGAGATGACTTCGCGAGAACAGCTTTCATGTGCCCAAGGGCACGGCGGAGATAAGTCTCATCCCATGCTTTAATAGGGCTGGGGGTTTCGAAGATTCTTTTCGGGAATCTGAGTTTGTCCAGAGAAAAGCCTTCTCTCGTTTTAAAGCGGTATTTCTCCTCATAGATATTCTGTCCGATTCTGCCAATATCCTCCGGATTCAAATCAAAACCCGCAATGCGGAGGAGTTCTGGTAACCGTTCTGCTGTGTATATTCCCCGGGCGAAGAAACAGACAACCAAACTGGAGAGAATCTGTCGCCATCTCTCCTCGTAAAAAAGTGTTTCCGCAAGATCTTCGGGATCCATTTGCGTTTTGACAAGTTTGCTCTGATCGACGGAATAACCGGCATTATCCAGGTGGCTGTGCCTGAGTCCCATGAGGACACCAAGATGAGCCCCCGGTCCTGTATGGTACCCAGGCATTTCGTTCTTTCCCAGGGATAGGGCAATGTCATCGCCGCCGTAAAGTGAAGACGCATGTTCGGTGCCGCGGGCGAGGGCTTTGTAGAACTCATTGGGTTGCTCCACGATCAACCGGCAGGCATTGATGTATGATATGGGATCGCCCCAGGAAAATGTTATCCCCATTGTTTCCTTTTCGGAAATGAGTCCCCGTTCCTGCGCTTCCGTTGCCCAGGCAAGCACCACCCCGGTCGTCATGGCATCCATTCCCCACCATTCAACCCGATCCATCAGTTTCAGAAAATCCTCGGGGTTCGTCATTCCCAGCATTGTTCCCAGTGCATAGATCGGTTCGTAGTCGTAGGAGATCATGGTTGTTTTATAGAAGTATGCCTCATCTTCGTAAGGTTCCCGCAGTGCTGCGATGTGGATGCAACCCACCGGGCAGTGGGTACAGGCCAGTCGTCTTCCCAGGTATTGTTCCGCAAAGGCCTCGCCCGAAATTGCGTCTGCCTTATCAAAGGTTGCTTCCTTAAGATTTCTCGTGGGAATGCCAGCGAATCTGTTCAGGGGAAGGATATTTTCTGCAGTTCCCAGGTCATGATATTTTTTCATGACAGGTGACTTTACGGCCGCGTCATATATTTCCTTGTAGATTTTCCTGTATTGCTTCTTGTCGACTACCGGAATCGCCGATTTCCCTGAAATGACCACAGCTTTTAGCTTTTTGCTGCCGAACACGGCACCCAGTCCCATTCTCCCGAAGTGGCGGTATGTCTCCGTGGTGACACAGGCATAAGACACAAGCGTCTCACCTGCTTTGCCGATTCTCATGATCGTTCGCAGCCCCGGGCCCGGCTCGTTTTCTCTGATGATGCGCCCCGAGGAGAAGCACCCCATCCCCCACAGAGAGGAGGCGTCGCGGAATTGAACACGGCCGCTGTGAATGGAAAGATACACGGGCAGGTCGCTCGTACCTTTGATGACGATGGCTCCATATCCTGCCATACGAATGGCCACAGCGCTTCTCCCGCCGCAATGGCTCTCTCCCAGGTTCCCCGTGTGCGGTGATTTGAACATGGAAACGGATTTTGACGCGAGAGGAAAGAGGGCTGTGAAAGGCCCGACGGCGAAGATTATAGGGTTCTCCGGTGAGAGAGGATCGCAGTCGCGGGGGCATTCCTCGTGAAGGAGCTTTATTGCGACGCCGGTTCCCCCTAAGTAGTTCTCGAAGAGATCAGGTCTCCTCTTGACTTCAAAGGTGCGGCTGGAGAGATCTATGTAAAGGATATTGACAAGGGGATCATCCCTGAGCATGGCCTTTGACCTCCTTTTTGCGCATCCCCAGAACGCCGTGGGGACAGAACTCTACGCAGTAACCACAGTGGATGCAGATCATCGGTTTGTTGGTGGTGTCGTCCCACTGGATTGCCCCGATGAGACAGGCCTCGCGGCAGTGGCTGCAGCCGATGCACTTTTTCATCTCGAGGCGGACGCCACCGCCTTCCCTCAGGAGAAGGGCATCAGTGGGGCATACTCTGGCACAGGGAGGATCGCTACAGGCTCTGCACACAATGACGGTGAATCCCCGTTCCATGCCGCCGATTGACCGGACGCCGATGCACGACTTGGTCAGCCCGGCCACTTCCTGTCTCCGGGAGCAGGCGAACATACAGCTCTGGCAACCCACACATCTTTCTGTTTCCAAAACAGCAAGTCTCGTCGCCATGCATGCTTACCCCATTGCAAAGAAAAGAAAGGAAATGTTGTGAACGAGTCGGTCTCTACCTCCTAAGGGAATGGTGAAATCGGTAATGAGAGAGAATTGAATCGGATTCCGGATGATGTCGATCTCGAAGGTAATGGTTGAAAAGTGATAAGCATCCCCTTACCAAGGGTTGCTAAGTATAGAGAGGATGATCACCCGTGTCAATAAAAAGTCTTTATGTCTTTATGTATAT
This sequence comes from Deltaproteobacteria bacterium, assembly GCA_016874835.1. Classification (GTDB taxonomy): domain Bacteria; phylum Desulfobacterota; class Syntrophia; order Syntrophales; family UBA2185; genus VGTB01. The sequence continues at coordinate 2,997 of VGTB01000007.1, forward strand.
CCGAATATATTCTCAAGGGGGTGGAAGCAATCACGGGGGGGTGGGAGAAGTGAGAAATTTTTTTAATAACTCCGGCTACCTTCACGCCGGATATGTCCTCGATTGCCCACCTGTTTTCCTCGATTATCGCAGGCGGAGTCGCTACCTCACCGGCGTGAAAGAAATCATGAGATTGGGATTGTGAATCTCTCAAGAATCCCCGCTGTTGAGTATCTTTTGGAGTTGAATTATTCAGCACCGCCTCCCAGGACGGCAAAGAGTTTCACCTGGTTGGCCAATTTTGCCAGACGGACGGCGATCAGCCCCTGCTGAGCCGCATAGAGTGAGCGTTGTGCATCAAGGACGCTAAGGTAACTGTCAATTCCCTTCATATAGCGGGCATTGGAGAGGCGGTAGGTTTCTGCAACAGCCTCGACCAGCGACTGCTGCGCCGCGATTTGCTGGTTCACTGTGCCCCGCACGGCCAGAGCATCAACCACTTCACGGAAAGCTATCTGGATCGCTTTCTCATATTGGGCCACGGACATTTCTTTTTCTGCTTTGGTTACATCATATGCCGACCAGGTGCGAGCATCAAAGATCGGCATCACGATCTGGGGCGCAAAAGTCCATGTGCCCTGACCGGATTTGAAGAGCCCGGACAGCTCTGGGCTTGCCGTGCCGATGGTGGTCGTCAGGGAGATACGGGGAAAGAAGGCCGCCCGTGCGGCGCCGATATTGGCGTTGCTCGCTTTGAGTCGATGCTCTGCCGCAAGTACATCCGGGCGGCGCAGGAGCACCTCGGAGGATAAACCAGAGGAAATCTCTCTGGGAGGGCTGACATTGCCCAGCTCTGGTGGCAAGATCTCTGGTGAGAAAGGAGAACCGACCAGAAGATTTAAGGCGTTTTCATCGAGTGCCACCACCTGTGTGTAGTGGGCGACATCTCCCCTGGCTGCATCCACTTGACTTTGCACTCGACGGAGATCCAATTCAGACACAAGCCCAACGTCATATCGTTTTCGGATCAACTTGTAGGTATTCTCCTGCGTTTCAAGGGTGGACACCGCCAGTTTGAGGTTTTCCCGATCCGCCGCAAGGGTGAGGTATGCACCGGCAACAGATGATACCAGCAGGATCTGGGCGCTGCGGCGCGCCTGATCCGTGGCGAGATACTCTTCCAGGGCCCGATCTTTCAGGCTGCGGATGTGGCCGAAGAAATCCAATTCCCATGAACTGATGCCGAGATTTACGTCGTAGCGTTCACTGGTTGTTACTTTCCCGCTGGACGAAAGGTCAGCGGGCACACGGGCTTTACTCTCACTCCCGACGGCATTGATTGTCGGCAGCAGTTCGGCACGCTGAATGCCGTAAATTGCCCGCGCTCTTTCCACATTTAAGGCTACAAGGCGAAGATCGCGGTTATTTTTCAAGGCCGCCGTGATGATCTTCTGGAGCTTCTTGTCGGTGAAAAATTCCTGCCATCTCAGCTCCGTCACCGCTGGAGCGCCGGAAACACTCTTGGCATCCTGATAGGCCGCGCCTTTTGGCCATTCTTCCGGGACGGGAGAGGGGGGTCTTGTATATTCGGGGGCCAGAGTGCATCCCCCCGGAAGAAGGATTGTGATTATCAAGCATAGAAATAATTTTATTTTCATATCATCGCTCCTCAGAGGGAGTTACGTCAGCGGTCCCAGCTGCCTCTTCCTTTCGGTATTTTCCTCGGATCTTTTCCGTCAACACCTGGAAGAATCGATTGGCGCCACCTGACCAAGTCGGTTCACCCTGCCGCCGCTTGCCGAAGACCTTTTCGATGAGTACATAAAAGAGCGGTGAAAAAATGATCACCAGAAATGTGGCTGTCACCATTCCGCCTAGGACGCCAGTGCCGATGGCATTCTGGGCCCCCGCCCCGGCGCCGGTGGTTACCGTAAGGGGCAGGACCCCGAAACCGAAGGCAAGGGATGTCATGATGATCGGACGGTATCGTAATCTTGTTCCCTCCAGCGTCGCCTCGATGAGCCCCATTCCCTCTTCCAGCCGGGCTTTGGCGAACTGAACGATCAGAATGGCGTTTTTTGTGGTTAAACCTAGGGTGGTAAGAAGCCCGATCTGAAAATAGACGTCGTTGTGCAGTCCCCGCAGAGACGTGGCAATGACGCCGCCGATGGCTCCCAGAGGCAGGGCCAGGAGAATGGAGATGGGAATGGGCCAGCTTTCGTAGAGGGCTGCCAGACACAGGAAGATGACAAGAATGGAAAATGCATAGAGGAGGGGCGCCTGTGTACCTGCCATCCGTTCCTGATAGGAAATGGAACTCCACTCATGCCCGATCCCCTGGGGCAATTTGGCAACGATTTCCTCCATGGCCTGCATGGCTTCACCGGAACTCTTTCCCGGCGCCGGCTCGCCCCAGATGTTTATGGAAGGAAACCCGTTAAAGCGTTCCAGCCTGGGAGAGCCGGATTCCCAACTGCCGGAAGCGAAGGAAGAAAAGGGAACCATCTTCCCCGCAGTATTCCGGACGTAGAGCTTCTCCAGATCCTTGGGCAACATACGGTAGGGGGCGTCGGCCTGGACAAATACCCGTTTGACCCGACCCCCTTGAATAAAATCGTTGACGTATGCGCCACCGAAGGCGGCAGAAATGGTATTGTGGATGGAAGTGATGGGAACCCCCAGGGCGCCCGCCTTTTCCCAGTCTACGTCGATGTGGTATTGGGGGACGTCTTCCATACCGTTTGGGCGGACATTTGCTAATCTCGGGTCCCGCGCCGCCATTCCGAGGAGCTGGTTGCGGGCATCCATAAGCGCTCTGTGCCCCAGGGCTCCCCTGTCCAGCAGTTGAAAATCGAACCCTCTGGCGTTGCCCAGTTCAATAACGGGGGGTGGGGGAAATGCGAACACCAGTGCTGCCCGGATTTGCGAGAAAGACTTCATGGCCCGGGCGGCAATGGCCTTTACCCGCATGTCTGAACGGTTGCGGAGCTTCCAGTCCTTGAGCTTGACAAACACCATGCCGTTGTTCTGGGCCCTCCCGGAATAGCCGATGCCGGAAATGGTCAAGCAGGATTCCACCGTATCTTTTTCGTTCTCCTTAAAATAGTGACGGATGTCTTCCACAACTTTTTTAGTCTGCTCCAGGGTGGAGCCCGTGGGCATGATGATCTGGGCAAGGAGGATTCCCTGGTCCTCATCGGGGAGATAGGCGGTGGGCATGCGGAAAAACAGAAATCCCATCATCACCAGTATCAATACGAACACCGCCAGGTACCGCTTATTCCTTGTTACGGCACGGCCTGCCAGTTTCAGAAACAGGTCTCTCGAACGGAAAAAGGAACGATCAAACCATAAGAGAAAGGGACGCAAAAAGAAGATCGCGTTTTCCGCCGGTTCATGTCCCGCTGCCACCGGCTTGAGAAGCGATGCGCAGAGAACGGGCGTCAGGATCAGGGCCACCATCACGGAAAGAAGCATGGAGGCGATGATGGTCACGGAAAACTGACGATAAATGACGCCGGTGGAGCCGCCGAAAAACGCCATGGGACCGAATACCGCTGAGAGCACCAGCCCGATCCCGATGAGGGCGCTGGTAATCTGTTCCATCGACTTGCTGGTAGCTTCCCGGGGGGAAAGCCCCTCCTCTCTCATGATGCGCTCCACATTTTCCACCACCACGATGGCGTCATCCACCAGAAGGCCGATGGAGAGTACCATGGCGAACATGGTCAGCATGTTGATGGAAAACTCGAAGAAGCCCAGGATCGCAAAGGTTCCCAATAGCACCACGGGCACGGCGATGGTCGGGATCAGGGTAGCCCGGATATTTCCCAGAAAAAGGTACATGACAAGGAAGACCAGCAAAATAGCCTCGAACAGGGTTTTGACCACTTCCTCAATGGCCACTTTTACGAAAGGTGTCGTGTCATAGGGATACACGGTCTTCATTCCCGGAGGGAAGAATCGACTCATTTCTTCCATTTTGGCCTTGACCGCATCGGCTGTATCCAGGGCGTTGGCACCTGATGCCTGCCGGATGGCAAGACCGGCAGCGGGTCTGCCATTGTGAAAAGCCTCGATATCGTAGAACTCACTCCCCAGTTCCGTCCGTCCCACATCCCTGATTCGTACGATGGAACCGTCCGGATTGATACGAATGGGGACGGCGGCAAACTCATCAGGCGTCTTGAGCATGCTCTGGACGGTGATGGACGCATTCAGTCGTTGCCCTTTCATCGCCGGCGCACCGCCGAACTGCCCGGCGGAAACCTCCACGTTGTATATCCGGAGTGCTGCGACGACATCCTGTATCGTCAGGTGGTAATCTGTCAGTTTGTCGGGATTGAGCCAGATGCGCATGGCATATTGGGTTCCGAAAATCTCAACCTCGCCTACACCGGGTACCCGCGCCAGCACCTTCTCTAAGGTGGATCGCGCATAGTCTCTCAGGTCATAGCCGTCCATACTGCCGTCTTCCGATATCAGGCCTACGATCATCAGGTAGTTTCTCGTGGCCTTGCCGACGGTGACACCCTGGCTCTGCACCACTTCGGGCAGACTTGCCATGGCGAGCTGAAGTTTGTTCTGCACCTTGGCCCATGCGAGGTCGGGATCCGTCCCCGGGGCAAATGTGAGTTCGAGGCGTGAGGTGCCGGAGGAATCACTGGTAGCAGACAGGTAGATCATCCTGTCGAGTCCCGTCATCTTCTGTTCGATAATCTGGGTCACGCTGTTTTCCGCGGTCTCCGCCGAGGCGCCGGGATAGGATGCCTGAACGTAAATAGTTGGCGGGGCGATGGGAGGATACTGAGATATGGGCAGGTTGTATATGGCGAGCCCCCCTGCCACCATCGTAATGATGGCGAGAACCCAGGCGAAGACGGGACGATCAAGAAAGAATTTCGAGAGCATGAGGTTCCTCCCTCACTTTCCCTGTGGAGCTTGCTGGGCCTTATCATCGGGCTTCATCGCTCTGGATGCACCTGGCTCAAAGGGGACCGCCTTGACAGAAACACCTGGCCTCACTTTTTGCATGCCCTCGACGATGACCTGATCGCCCGCCTGAAGACCTGACAAGACCATCCATTTGTCGTCGATAGCCCGATCAAGGGTAAGTGTCCGCTGCTGGACTTTGCCTTCCGCATCCACGATCAGGGCGATGGGATTCCCCTTCGGGTCACGGGAGACAGCTTGTTGAAAAATCAGGATGGCCTTCTCCTGGACCCCTTCTTTCAGTATTGACCTGACGAACATACCGGGCAGGAGTACCCCTTTGGGATTCTGTACGACCACCCGCATAATGATGGAGCCGGTTGTAGGATCGACGGTCACATCCCGGAATTGTAGCGTTCCCTCCGAGGGATACATGGTTCCGTCCTCCAGGATGATCTTGACCTTCCGCTGGTTCGCTCCTTTCTGGTTCAGGCGGCCGCTCTCCAGGTTGCGTTTCAGTCGTTGCAGCTCTGTGGTGGATTGAGGCACATCCACATAGATAGGATCCAGTTGTTGAATGGTTGCCAGGGACATTGGCTGATAGGCAGTCACCATCGCCCCGTCCGTGACAGTGGATCTGCCGATGCGGCCGGAAATGGGTGCCGTGATCCTGGTGTATCTCAGGTTGATTCTCGCCGATTCGACGGCTGCTTTCCAGTATTCAACATCAGCCTCCGCCTGCTTCAGGGCGGCTGATGCGTCGTCGTGGTCCTGCTGGCTCACCGCTTTGTCTGCAAGGAGCTCCCGAATGCGTTCGGCCCTCAGCCGAACGGCGGGCACATTGGCCTCTGCCCTGCCGAGGGCGGCTTTTGCGTTGTCGAGGGTCGCCTGGAAGGGGGCCGGGTCGATTACATAGAGTACCTGGCCAGTCTTCACATCGGAACCTTCCCGAAAGAGGCGTTTCTGGATGAGACCGCTGACCTGGGGCCGGATTTCTGCGACGAGGTAGGCCGAGGTGCGACCCGGCAATTCCATGGTCAGTTCGACGGCTTGCGGCTTAACCGTCACCACTGCCACCTCCGGAACCTGTGACGGAGATTGCTGCCCGCCCTTGCAGCCGACAGGCAAAAGTAAGCTCAATAGAAGCATTAAAATCACAACTTGGTTGCTCATTCTCGGTCTTTTCACAGTTTCCTTTCGTGACATTCGAAACCTCCCGCACGATACGCTTGAGATTACACATTGCATCGTCAAGACTCCGATCTGAATCATTGATCAAGAAGCCCCTTGAAAAGAATATTTAAAACGGTGTCCGGGTCTTCCGGGTAGGGATGGTGTTCAGGCTCTTCAAGCCAGAGAAACAGAAAGGCATTGGTCAGGTTTACGAGGGAAACGGACAGGTGATACGGGTCAGCGATCCTCTTAAACCGTTTCTTTTTGATACCTGCTTCGAAAACCAGGGCGAGGCTTTGCAGGAATTTGCCGTATCTTTCCCTGATATCGGCATCAAATCCCACCATGACATTGAACTTGGCTCCCTGAGTCTCTGCCAGATAGAGACGGATAACGGACGCATTGGCACGAAATACTTCACCTTTTGCCCGGACGTAATTTCGAAGTTTCTCAACCTCATCATCCGTCTCTTCCAAAGCTTTCGTCAGCGCCTCATGGAACCTGTCTGTATTCTCCAGGATCAGGGTTCTATAGAGGTCCTCTTTGTTTCGGAAGAATTTATAGAGAGTTCCAATCGCGAATTCCGCCTTCTCGGCGATCTCGTGCATCGGCACGTTGTGGTACCCCTTTTCCGAGAAAAGCTCGAGCGCAGCGGAAAGCATCTCTTGACGTTGCCTTAATTTCTCTCGGTCTCTCCTTGATAGTGCCTTGTTTTTCATCGTGTAAGGTTCCGTGCCAGTGTTGCATCACGTAAATGTGAACGACATGTCACTATATAGAACCATGCGTCACAAGTCAAGCAGAATATCGAGCAGGATTATGAGTCGATGTTGAGGGGAATCCGGAAATGACCCGACAAATCAATATCGCAGGGATTTTCTCATCTGTTACAGCGGGTCAGTAAGGAGGGAACTTCCCGTCAATAAAAAATTATCCGATTTTCCCAAACATATTTTCAAGAGGGAGGTAACAATCAGGGGGTGGTTCAGAGAAATGAGAAATTTTTTTAATGACTCCGGCTACCTTCACGCCGGATATGTCCTCGATTGCCCACCTGTTTTCCTCGATTATCGCAGGCGGTATCGGTGCATCGCCGGCATCGATGAATATGACTCCCAGGGGAGTCAACCCCCTTCTCCATAACGCTTCGATCGTAAGCAGGGTATGGTTGATGGTACCCAAACCTGCCCTGGCGGCGATAACCGGTTTTCCGTCTGTGCGCGTGATCATGTCGGCGATCAGGGTTTTTCCCGCCACGGGTACTAACGCACCGCCCGCACCTTCAAGGATGAGGGGAGAGAATGACTGCGCTTTTTCCGCTACCGCCTGTTCTATAATCTCCAGGTCGATTGTTTTTCCTTCATCCCGGGCGGCGAAAAGGGGGGCCTTGGGGTTCCGGAAACAGTACACTACGGATTCTGCAGGTTCCCTGTCACGTAAAGATTCAACGTGCTGATAGATGAACCGGGCGTCGCTGTCGATATCGTGGGCTTCCCTACATCCGGTCTGAACCGGTTTGAGATAAAAGGGGGTGTACCCCCGCGAGAAAAAGAACTGCATCATGAGGAGACACAGCACCGTTTTCCCCACCCCCGTATCGGTTCCCACGACAAACAGATTCCCGATGTCTTTATTCACGCATTGACTCCTTCAGGAGTTCTATGAAGAGAGTAATATCCTCTTTTTCATGGAGTGCGGTGATTCCTACCCTCAGAATCGCCCGGTGGAGAGGAACTGTGGGGTACCTTGCCGGTAGAACGAAAATATTTTTTCCCAGAAGCCGGCGGGATACCTGAACCGCTTTTTTTTCATCACCTATCTCCAGGGCCAGGATGTGGGCGTCACCGGAAACCCTGAAGCCTTCCCTGGTAAGGCTCTCTTTCATAAAAGAGCTTGCCTCCTTCAGGTGGTTCCGTTTTGCGTCGCACGCCCGGACGATTTCCAGGATATCAATGACGGTGGCGGCGTGTGCCTCCGGGAGGGTGGTGGTGTAGATCAGGGGAGAGGAAAAGTTGAACAGGTATTCCTTGAATCCTTCCGGGAGTAAGACAAAGGCTCCGAAGAAGCCGAAAGCCTTACCGAATGTCCCTACCGCAATATCCGCGACGTCTCCGGCGATACCTCGACCTCCGTTGCCGATGGCACCGAAGGCATGGGCTTCATCGACAACCGTGAGGAAACCATACCTCTCCTTCAGTTTCTTTAACCCGGAAACATCGAGGAGATCCCCGTCCATGCTGAAGAGCGATTCTGTGAGCACGGCGGCCTGGGAATTCCTGGTTGCGTGCAGGCGTTTTTCCAGGTGAGCCAAAGAGGAGTGTTTGTACCCGTAGAACTGTGCCCCACTCATAATCATTCCCTTGACGCTGCTCGCATGGATGTGTTTATCAAAGATCACCGTATCTCCCCGCTCGAAGAAGGTGGAGAGAATGCCCATGTTCGCCTGATAGCCGCTGGGGTAAAAGAGGGCGTCCCGATAGCCGAAGTATGAGGCGTACGCGTGTTCGGCCTTGTTTATTATGGAATAGTTTCCCGACACCAGGCGCGACGAGGAGGACGATGTCCCGTATTTCCGGAAATTCTCGGCGGCTTTCTGCCGCAGCTTCCTGGACTGACTGAGCCCAAGATAATCATTGGAGGCAAAATTCAGGACCTCCCTGCCTTCCATGAGGAGGTATTTCCCCGATCTCTCTTTCACCTCAGGCGGGTTGCGATAGAGGTCGGCCTGCTCCTGGCTTAGCAGACGGTTTTTGAATCGTTCAGCAAACACGAAAACACCTTCCTGTAATGATGATGCAATGTCTCCTGTTTAAAATAATCGTTGTATTCAACTGAGCCGAAGAGAAGATCGCCCTCAATAACCTTTCTTCTGTCTTTCTCTGAGTGTAACCTGACCTGAAAAGCCGAATCGCTCCTGCTGACCAGATCTCCGGAAAAAGTATATTCTCCCGAAAGTACCGGTCCGGTGGAAAAAACGCAGCGGGCGATCTTGAGAAGAAAGACGTGTTTGGAAAAATCGGTGAGCGAACGGATGAAAAATGCCCCTAACTGTGCGAGGGATTCCAGACCTAAATAGACGGGATCTCCCGCATAGGAGCGTATTCCCACAATGCGGCTCTCGCTTATTTCCACGATCCTGTCCAGGAGAAGGAAACTCTTCATCCCTGTGCGCACAACTATGTGCGTGTTGAATGAGTCTGTGTTGAAAAAATTCATCTCGTACACCTTATGATAAGTGCGCTGTTCTGGCCGCCGAAACCGAAGTTCTGGATGACGGCGGTGCGAAAGGAAACATTCTTACCCTGCCTGACGAAATTGATCTCTCCATGACAGGGCTCATCGAGGTTTCTGATTTCCGGGAGATACTCCTCCCGCATACAGATGAGCAATAAGGCAAGTTCCAGGGCTCCACATGCGGCGGAGGCATGTCCGATCCATGATTTAAAGGCGATCACGCGGGGGGAATTCTTCCCGTAGAGATCGGCAATCAGGTGTGCTTCTCTCTCATCGTTGAGAATCGTGCTCGTTCCGTGGGCGGAAATTACCTCGATCTTCGACGGAGATACTCCCGCTTCATTGAGAGCCGACATTACTGCAATCCTTCCCCTCTCCACACCTTTTTCGGGGGCTGTCAAGTTATACGCATCCAGCGTACACCCGTAACCGCATATCTCACCTAATATCTCTGCCCCCCGTTTCTCTGCTGCTTCCAGTTCTTCCAGGAGGAAAAAAGCACCTCCCTCCCCGGGGACAAAGCCACTGCGGCTGTTGTCGAAAGGCCTGCTTGCCCCGTCGGGTGAGTTATTTCCGACATACAGGGCATTCGCCTTTTTGTATGCAAGGATTCCCCCGGGACTCAGACGGGAATCTCCTCCCCCGGCGAATGCACGCTTCAGATAGCCGTCTTTGATTCTTCGATAGGCTTCCCCGATTGCCTGCAGTGAAGCGGAACAGGCGGTGGATATGGTGAGGTTTTCCCCGTGGATGCCTGAAAGTTTCGCGATGGCTGATGCAGCCGTGTTCGGGAGAAACCTCAGGATCCACAATGCCCGAAGGTCTTCCCTGTCGACATTCCCTCCCCTGATCTCGGGAAATTCCCCGCCGATGTCCAGATTGGGACCTGTGCCGGTGAAAAGACCCGCATCCGGGAGGTCTTCTTTTCTGTAACCGGAGTTTCTTATCAACTCCGTGGCGGCTGCTGCGGCAAACTGGGCACCCCTGTTGAGATAGCGGCCGTCTTTAAAGGGACCGGTATAGTCTCTCAGGCTGAAATTCTTTACGGGAGCGGTGACGACCTCCGAGTCAAACGGTGGTCTCTCGAAGGACACTCTTCCCTCTTTGAAACTTTTGATAATCTCACGGGGATTATGACCGAGTGAGGAGAGCACGCTCGTGGCGGTTATGACAACTCTTTTCTTCATAATTCAGATTTCTCTGTAAATCTCCGATATATCTTTGCGCTTTGAGAGAGATGCTTCCTCGTCGGGGTAGCCGGTTGTGACGAAGCACCTGATCTCGATTTGTTCCAGCGAGAGAATCTTCTCCGGATTCTCTATAAAGGCCAGAGGTGCAGTGAGGATGCAGGCACCAAGGCCGAGTTCCTCCGCCTTCAGAAGATATCCGTAGAGCGACAGACCCACGCTGATATCCAGGTCCTTTTGAGCGTTCTGGTACTGTATTTTCAGGCCAGTTTTCCCGAGTCTTTCCGTGAAACCGTTATGTCTCGATAAAGTGCCGACTGCAAAGAGCACGGGGGCGTGGAACATAAACTTCGAATACCGGTAGTAGTAGTTGATCCAGTTTTTTGCTCTTTTTGATCCGTCTGCCTCTGATGCGGCCCGCAACAAACGATCCCTCCCCTCCCGCATGGCTTGATGGAGAAGATCAGTCACATGGGGGGAACGGAGGCGGATGAAGCGAACCGGCTGGGTATTGGAGGGGGATGGGGCTCTCATCGCCGCGAGGATCATGCTTTTTATCCACTCCTCCGGAGGGGATTCTTCCCTGTATTTCCGGATGCTCCTCCTTCTATAGATCAGTTCATCCAGGGGAGTTGCAATCATGGTGTCATGCTTCCTTTGAGTGAAACGCGATGTAGCCCATCACATCCTTGACCTTCAGCTGAGGCCCTTTTCCGATGTTTTTTATGATTTCCTCAACTCTCTGTGCCGTAAGAAAGGGGTACTTTGTTGCGACGTAGGGAACTGCGTCCTCCTTTCGCTGTTCCGCTTCTGTGAGGTGAAGCCTGAAGCGTGTCAGGAATATCTCTTCATCCTTCACCTTGATTTTGAAACAGCTGTTAATGGCGACCGCCAGCTCAAGAAGATCGATGGATTCCGCTCCCAGTTCCTGAATCAGATAGGTTTCCGGTGTAATATCTCCGTTATCCAGATCAAGTAACTCTGTGAGAATTTTTTTGAGCTCCTCCAGAATATTCATATCGCCTCCGTGGATTCATAATTCATTTTCTTGATGTCAAACCACCATCCATTGTGATCACCGTGGCGTTGATGGCAGAGGCGCTGTCTGCAAGGAGAAAGAGGACAGTTTCCGCGATCTCTTCTCCGGTGATTGCTCTTTTTACGGGTATTTTCTCGAGAATATCTTCACCACGCGCATTCAGGAATGCCTTTCCCCGCCCTGCCGTGACATAGCCCGGTCGGAGAATTACCGTGGTTATTCCACGCCCCCCGAGTTCCAGACCCATACTCCGGTAAAGCGCTTCCGATGCGAGTTTGGACGCCGCGTAGAAACCCTGGCCGGGGTTGGGGCTTTCCGCCGCTGCCGACGAGATGAATACAAGCCGTCCCCGTCTTTTTTTCAGCATGACTCTTGCTGCTGTCTTCAGCAATTCCGCACGAAAGGAGACGTTTTCCGTGAAGTATCGGTACAGGGTTTCCTCATCTGCTGAGGCGATGAGGTTCTCATAGTTTCCCTGGGCAAAATCGACCAGATAGTCCAGATCCTCACCGATCCGCGGGAAGAGGGTTTGTAATGATTCTCGCGTACCGAACTCAAGGTACGCCGTCTCGTATTTTCCCGTAAACGGGAGCAATTCCCTGTGTATCGCCTTCAGACCCGCTTCGCTCCTGTGAGTGAGGATCGGAAAGAGGGCGGAGGCAATCATGTGTTGTGCGAGGGTGAGCGCGAGCTCACAGGTCCCGCCGATGATCAATGCGCGCTTCCCGGAAAAGGTGAGGTTCATTTTGATACTATCCCTGTTACCATTTTTCTCTCTTTCTCGATGATGGAGCAATGAAGCCGATTTCCCTTACGTTCAATGCGAAAGCGGTGAATGCCGGGGCGGAGGAACTCTCTGAATCTGAAATTCTGTATTGTGAGAGGGTTGGTCGAGAAACCAATTTCTTCCGCCGCTTTCATGAAGGCATGCACAATCAGGCTTCCCGGAACGACCGGATACCCCGGAAAGTGTTCATGGTAGATGTCGTCGTCGGGATCAAATTGAAAGACGCCTTCCCAGCTGTGCCTCTTAGAGCCTCCGATTGTTGCCGTATGATCTCTGTTCATTTCCCAGTCTCGTGTGAATGGTAATTCATAATTCCACTTCCGTAATAACCCGGATCGACTCATATACCGCATCACAGAGCAAATCAATTTCCCCGTATGAAATACTGAGTGGCGGCATAAGGACGATCACGTCGCCTAGGGGACGGATGATCACTCCCCTTTTTCGCGCATCCATGATCACCCTGTGGCCGACTCTCTTCTCGGGAGGATATGGCTCTTTCGTCTCTTTACCGGCGACAAGTTCTATGCCCACCATGAAACCGCACTGGCGAATCTCGCCGACGTGGGCGAGCGATGCGAAGGGTTGCAGTTTCTCTCTGAGATGTGTGATTTTCCCCTGGAGCGCTTCGATTGTCCGTTCCTCCTCGAACACTTCCAGATTCGCAATGGCAACGGCACAGGCAAGGGGATTTCCCGTATAGGTGTGTCCGTGGAAGAACGTTTTGAATTCGTGATATTCCCCGAGGAAGCCTTCATATATTTCATCGGTCGTTAACGTTGCCGCGAGTGGCAGATACCCTCCTGTGATTCCCTTGGCGAGGGCCATGAGGTTCGGAACAACCCCTTCGTGTTCACAGGCGAACATCTTTCCCGTCTTGCCGAAGCCGACGGCAACCTCGTCGGTGATCATGAAGATATTGTATTGTGTACAGAGCTCTCTCACCCTTTTCAGGTATCCCGGCGGGTGAATCAGCATTCCTCCGGCGCCCTGTACGATCGGTTCCATCACCAGGGCGGCGACTTCGTGACTGTGCTCATCCATGATTTTTTTTACACGATTCAGGCACTCCATCTGGCATGACGGATAGGTCATTCCCAATTCACACCGGTAGCAGTAGGGTGATGTGACCCTGAAGGAAGGGAAGAGGAGATCTCTGTACATGGAGTGGAACAGGTCTATCCCTCCGACGCTCACGGAACCGATGGTATCTCCGTGATACGAGTGAGACAGGTTGATATACTTTTTCTTGCGGGGATCGCCTTTCGGGGCCTGCTGGTGGTATTGAAAGGCCATTTTCAGGGCGATTTCAACGGCGGTGGAGCCATTGTCGGAATAGAATACCTTCGTCAACCCCTTCGGGGCGATTTCAATGAGTTTTTTGGCAAGCATAATCGCCGGGATGTTGGCCAGCCCCAGCAGGGTGGAATGGGCAATCTTTCCCAGTTGCTCTCTCAGAGCCCTGTCCAGTTTCTCTTTCCTGTGGCCATGCACATTGGTCCAGAGTGAAGAGACACCGTCAACGTACCAGTTTCCTTCCACATCTTTGAGGAGGCATCCTTTCCCTTCCTCGATGATGAGAGGGTCTTCTCTCTCGTAGAGCTTCATCTGGGTGAAGGGGTGCCAGATGTGCGTTTTATCGATGTGCTTCAATGATTGAGAGAGTTCTGCATCATGTTTCATTTCTTACCACCTATGTATTATTTGTTGCCCGTCATACGTATAAAAGAGAAATTAAGACATATTCCTTTGGTTGAGGAGAGCAATATCCCCGGAGATGATCTTCTTCAGATTTCCGTCTCGATCCTGAAGGATCAGGAAGCCGTCTTCATCAATATCCCGGACTATTCCCGTGTATGTGGAATGGATCACATCGACGCTGATCCGTTTTCCGATTATGTCGGTAAGCGCCCTCCAGCGACTCATGAACGGGTTGAAACCCTCGTTGGCGAATTCGTCGTAACATTTTTCGAACCTCTCCAGGTAGTCACGGAGGATTGACACCCTGGAGAAGCGGTTCCCCGTTTCTATGAGGAGGGAAGTGGCGATCTTTCTTATCTCTCCGGGGAAAGCCTTGAGGGGAGTATTGATGTTCATTCCAATACCGATGATGACGTAATGTATCTTATCCATCTCGGCGTTTATTTCTGTGAGAATGCCGGCTACTTTTTTCTCATGAATGAGTACATCATTCGGCCATTTGATCGTGACGGCAAGCGTAGTGAAGGCGCGCAAAGTTTCCACGGCGGCGACGGAGGTCATCAGAGTCAGCTTTGGTGCTTCGTTGGGTGCTAACCGCGGCCTTAATATGAGAGAGGCATATATCCCCGCTCCGGGAGGGGAAAACCAGCTTCTGCCTCTCCTTCCCCTCCCCTGGGTCTGTGTTTCTGCAATCACCACCGTGCCCTCCGGCGCTCCTTCATTTGCCAGATGTTCTGCTCTGGTGTTGGTGGAGTCCGTTTCTTTGAAGTACACGACGTTGTTCCTGCCGATGAAATTCGTCTTTAATCCCTCCTGGATTTCCTGTGGCAGGAGAGATTCGGTAGCCTGGCGGAGGAGGTAGCCCTTTTTCCGGGACGAATCGATGATGTATCCCTCCTCTTTTAAGGTGCAGATGTGCTTCCAGATGGCGGCGCGGGAAATCATCAGAGACCGGCCTAAAAACTCTCCGGAAACCCAGTTTCCTTTTCCCTCTTTGAGGTGCGTGAGCAGCTGATTTTTTGTGGACATGGGGCGGCACATACCATTCATGAGCAAATATGTCAACCCCAAAAATATTCGTGGTTGACATATATTTTCTTCTCTGGTATGGGGCAGTCACCCACAAGACACCGCGGAAAAATTGCCGGGTTAAGGAGGAACAGATGGACATTTCCGGGATTGCAGAAAAGATTATCCATGAGGGAGATCATGCCATGACGTATGATGAAGCCCGCGAACTTGCCTCCCTTCCCGAAGGAGATACGGCTGATATCCTGCACTGTGCAGGTAAAATCATGCGGGGATACGAAAAAAAGCTCATCCTCTGTTCCATTATCAACGCCAAGTCGGGTTTCTGCCCTGAAGACTGTGCTTTCTGCGCCCAGTCATCCCACCATAATACCAAGATCGACACGTATGACCTCCTGAAAAAAGAAAAGATCGTGGAACAGGCACTCAGGATGGATGAATCGGGGGCTACGAGATATTCGATGGTGACGAGCGGCTTCGCCCTCAGGGATGAGGAGATTGATACCATCTGCGATGCTGCCAAGACCATAAGAGATGACACTAATCTCACGGTGTGTACTTCCCCGGGCACGGTGACGGAGGCAACGGCCCGCCGATTAAAGGGGAGCGGGATTTCCTTCTACCATCATAATCTGGAGACCGCTCGGAGCTATTTCGATAAGATATGTACGACCCATTCCTATGACGAAGACATACAGGCAGTGAAAACCGCCAAGGCATCGGGGTTGAAGGTCTGTTCGGGGGGGATTCTCGGACTCGGCGAAACCTGGGAACAGCGGATTGAACTGGCCTTCACCCTCAGGGAACTGGGTGTTGATGGAATACCGCTCAATTTCCTCAATCCTATTCCCGGAACCAGAATGGAGCACATGTCTCTGCTTCCCCCCGCGGAGGCGTTGAAATGTATCGCTCTTTTCAGATTGGTAAATCCGGGCAAAGAGATTATTATTTGCGGGGGGAGGGAAGTAGTCCTGAAGGATTTTCAATCCTGGATTTTTTTCGCCGGTGCGAACGGTCTCATGATCGGGAATTATCTCACCACGCAGGGAAGAAATATAAAGATGGATATGGAGATGATCAAGGATTCCCGTCCTTGGCTTCTTTAAATCCGTAATCCGATCAGCATTTCTTTCCCTTCTTCCCTGTCCTTTTGAGCTTCTTCGGGTATTCCTCAATGCGTGCGATTTTTCTGCCTGGATAGGGGCCGGACTTCAGCAGGTGATGAATGATCAGGTAATTGTTTTCTGGACTTTGAAATTCAGTTCCCTCCTTGAACCATACTCGCACGTTCCGCACTTTCTTGCGATCAAAGTAATATCTGAGATGGACATAGCCTCTGTCTTCATAGTCTTTACCATCTTTGATATCTCCATGAAACAGGACAAAACCTGCCTTCAGGCTCGGGATGATTGCTTCATTGAAATCGGGGTTATCGCTTGCATGCCATGTGTGAATAAAATCGCTTTTTTCTTTACGGGCGTACTCGATCTCGTCATGCTTCATCAAGGTCATCAGCCGGCAGCTGCGAAACATAGGGCGAACTTCTACATCCAGGATGGCGCAGTATCTATCTCCGTTTTTCAATACGCCTATAATGAGCCAGTTGAAACCGCCGGTGATCCGGACCTCTTTCAATTCTATGAAAACTTCTATGAGATATAGCGTGAAGGGGTGTTTTTTGTTCGTGTTCTTGCTCAGTTGAGGATATGTCTCTCTGAAATGCTGTAATGGCCTGTTGAACCAGCCTCCAACACGGGAAAACTCTGCCGGTTCTGCAACGTCGCCTCCCCAAGAGTCCATTTTATAATGTCCCCTGCTGTCAGGCTCGTCAACCATTCGCACCGCCAGTCTCACTTCCGGTGGATCCATCAATCCCAGCTTCCTCTGAATCGCTTTCCGGCAATATTCAATGATGGTATCCGTCTTGCTGGTCATGTATCTTTCCTGATTCTTTTCCAGACGAAGCAGAATGCCCGCCCGGAAATCGGCATCAAGTTTTGGCTGATGATTTACGGTAATAGTTATGCATGTCTCGTAGCCCGATTCATGCTCTACAATTTTCACAAGTTCATCCACATCATGCAAAGAGAAGTCATCATGTTTGAAAAAGAGCGACAGGTAGATATGTTTCGTGTTCAGCAAAAGAAATCTGTTATCGCAGACAAAACCCTTGAAGATCTGTTTGTAATGCAGCATGTTGGATGACAGATAATAAAAACTGCTTACATACTCCCGGGAAACCTTTTGCAAGTCTGTAATG
Source organism: Deltaproteobacteria bacterium (assembly GCA_016874835.1). Taxonomy (GTDB): domain Bacteria; phylum Desulfobacterota; class Syntrophia; order Syntrophales; family UBA2185; genus VGTB01. Next base: position 20,318 of record VGTB01000007.1, read on the forward strand.
TCAAAACCGATAATACCCGGAATGTAACAGATATGGTAAATCATGTTGACAAGAACAGGCACGCTTATATCGGGATGCGGCAGCGTGGTGATTATTTCGTTCCTCGCTGGTTGGAGGATAATGGTCGCATCATTGTTGGATTTTTGAGATTCACAAATTGACCATAAGAGAGATGCAAAACAGTGCTTTGCAAGTTCTCTTGCCTGTAGAAATGCGAGATTTTTCGTCGAGCCTGCGAGGAAAACGACGGCTCTTTTGTGCAGCTTTAACGCCAACTGATCCGGTGTAGTGATAACTTCCACTTCATAGGCGATGCCCTCCGCATTCTCCGCATGGATCAATTGATTTCTTAAATCTCTTGCTATCGTCATGGCAATGTCATTTCCCAATTGACCCACACCAACAAAACAGGCGGTATAGGTTGAAGTACCGTTTCCAATTAGGTCTGCAGCATCCTGTCTCTGTGGTTTGCTAAAATCTATAAATACAACCTTGTCGCTGATCTTTAACCAGCGTATATCATGATACGATGTGCTCATTTTCGACCCTCCATTCAGCCTGTTTTCCCTTTTGATACAACTCCCCAATGGTCCCTAAAACTATGTTTATAGATGCCCGGCTCTGTGGCGTGTATTTTCGAGATACTAAAGGGTCTTTCTGCAGTTCGAATATGAGATCATACAAGAGTCTGTCGAACCTGATCTCAACAAGAGAATCTTCCTTAATTTCCAGTTTCTCAAGAAAAGTCGTAAGGTTCTTTAACGCTTTTTCAATTTCTCTTGCAGCTTTCTCCTTTGTTTTTCCGAAGTCGCTTTTTTTTGACTTTTCATACTTGGAAATCAGTTTAATAAGCTCAACGGCTTTTTCTTTATACGGAGAGTCGTGAATCATGTTCCTCACGGCTTTTTCTTCATCTTTGTCGTCTTTTTCTTCTAAAAGCTTTGTCAGATCACATGTCAGGATACATTGACCCCACGGCGAAGCGCCGTGGGGCGATGCGAGTACCAGATAACCGGATAAACCGGCATATTTTTCTCTAATTTCTTTAAAAACAGCATGTGCATTTTCGATCGCGACTTCAAATTCTTCTTTCTTCATAGATTGTTCTCCTTGACTCGAGCGATTGCTATCAAAAGCCGATATGCTTCTTTGCTCCGTGAACTTTCTTCACGAGGATCTCCTGTGCGAGGGCTTGCAGCATCATTCCGTGAGTGACCTTCTCTTTGGGATAGAAGGCATACCTGTCCCGGACGATCCTGAAGTCACCCGGCGTGAGATCGATCATCTTCTTCAATTCCGCTTCCACTTCGGCATTCATAGGATAAGCGGTGAGCGGAATCAGCATTTTCACATAGAAAGTTACATTTCCATCCGGCTTGAGATAATCAAAACCGATCTTGTGATTGAAGCGGCGAATGGAGGCATTATCGAGGTCGCCCAGGCGATTGGTCGTACAGATCAGTATTCCTCGGAAACGTTCCATCTGTGTGAGGAATTCATTCGTGAAGCTTGTCTCCCAAGACCGCACAGCGCGATCACGGCTGAATAGGAGTGAATCTGCTTCATCAATAATCAGAATTGCTTCCTCTGCTTCCGCTTCAGAGAAAGCGCGTGCGATGTTCTGCTCGGTCGATCCAACCCAGCAGTCAAGGATATCGCTTAACCGTTTGCAGACAATCTCCCGCTGCACGTGCCTGGCTAAATAGCGGACAAGCTCGCTCTTGCCGGTACCCGGAGGGCCGTAGAAGAGGAGATTAAAATTCTTGCGGTCGTCCTCAAGTGCGTCCTTCAGATAGCGGTCAAACGCCACAAGCTGATTAATGACAGCCGGGAGATCGCCTTCGATATTGAGTCCATCGAGGGAATAATTCCTTTCAATACCTTCCTTGTCACGGGGTTTGATCCCATTGTTATCCAGGATTTTGTAAGCATCCAAGGACATCCGGAATATCTCCTTAAATGCCTCATCCGATGGCGCATATGTGATCAGCGCCTTCTTTACCGCCATATCTACGATGCCGGCATTCACCCGATAACGTGACGAGAGATCGGTTATCTCATCTCGACTGAATAACCGCATTATCCTGTTTTGCCGGAGAACCGATTCCCAGAGCTGTATCTGCTGTGTGCGATTGAGTGGTTTGAATTGCAGGCTGAAGGCAAAGCGCTGCCGGACAGACTCCTCTATGTGCCATATACTGTTCGTGATCCAGATCATTCTCGCGTGAGGCTCTTCCATAAACTGGTTCAGCCAGCCTTTATCCTGGGTCTCACCCTTCCTCAGCCAGCAATCTTCGGTGTTCAGGAGATTATCTGCTTCATCCACAATGATCAGAGAGCCGCCTTCAGAACTCGTCATATTCCGGCAGGCAACAAGGGCTGCTCGTCTGTTGTATGTCTCGTTGGACGTGTCCCTCAGGATCTCGTACGTGGTAATGCCTGCTTTCCTAGCAATACCGTGGGCATAGCTTGTCTTGCCGGTTCCCGCTGGCCCGTATAGTAAAATGTGCACCGGATCTTGCTTTTTTGAAGTAAGCAGTTTTAGGACGTGTTCCGTGTGTTTCGGATTAATAAGGTGATTTTCCAGGGGGATAACTTTGCGTGAAACCTTCTCGAACAGGTGTTTCGAAGTCCACTGAGAGGCAGGTTTCAAGAAGAAATCATGAAACTCATCCGATACCGCAAAATTATGCTGGTCCATTTCGTAGAATCCGATCCGTGAAAGGACTCCTCCGAAAATCCTTTGAAGCCCAAACGCACTGATATCCAGGATGGTCGTAAGATACTTCTGACCGGCGGGGCTATTACATGAAAGGTGGTCGATAAAGTATTCCTCAGGCTGTTTCCATAGGGTAACGATGTAAAGGAAGCGGCAGAACTCGCTTTCCTGTTCGGTGAGTTTGAACATATTCCGAAACCGGGCCAACCTTTTCTCCGCCTCACTCCTTCCCCTGTAGGAAAGGTTTTTAACTCTTTTCTCCAGAAGATTTTTTAGTACGGGAACGGTCTTGCGTATGTGCCATTTCGGCGATTGCCGGATAATCCTTCTCAGTAGCAGAAGACTTTCCTCGGAGGCATCAAACTGATCTTCAAAACCTGCAAGAAATTTTGTCCTTTCTTTTTCACTCACGCGTTCCATAAGGCATAGGACTATCTCGGACTCGTCCAAGCCGAGAATCCATGCGAGTATTTCCAGGGTCGCCTAGTCTAACATTATGGACCGATCGAGCAGCCTGAGCATATAAATTGCACACACTGTATATGAACGAACCTTTCGTTTCTATCGAGTGATAACGGCGCTGCGTGACCGGTTAACCCTATTGATCGACGCCATCGTTTCATATGCCTTTCCTCCACGCGTAAAAAAGATGTAATTTGAAAAACGCATTATTTGATGGTATTTTATCTTATAATCGTTTCATTTCGCGAAACGGTTTTCTGATTTTTAAGGGGAGGTACGGTATGGGTAAAAAGATAGACCGCCGCGGGACTTACGGTAAAAAACTGCTACATCTATTCGCCAGGCTCTTATTTTCCGGCGAGGCTTATTCGTTGACGGAGATTTCCAGAATACTGGAATGCTCAAAGCCAACAGTTCTTAGGCTTTTGAGTGATATTCAGATGGGCTATCCTGCACAGATGGAAGAAGAAAAAAGAGGAAATAAAAAATATGTAAGGATAAAAAAGCCGGTGGGAGAATTCCCTATGACTTCTCTTTCGCAATCAGAATGGCAGATACTTCATATGTGTCGCTCCTTCGCCGAGCATCTCCTGGGGAAAAGGCTTTTTGAAGAAGCAACTCAGGCACTCCTGAAGAGCAGAGCATTGATGCACGAAAAAGACAGTCCTTCACTTAAACATTTTGCCAGCTTCCGCTCGGGAACAATCGATTATACTGACCATCGGCAAACGATCCATACATTGATTGAGGCCATGGAACAGAAAAAAATCTGCAAGCTGACCTATCAGTCTTTAGGTCAAAGCAAGGCGCACTCGTTATATATCAAACCGCTGAAACTCTTTTCCCATCATGACACGATATATCTTCATGCGCAGAAAACCAAAACTCCCGGCGAGAAATACCGGACTCCCCAATATGACCCGCTTCTTGCCGTTCACCGTATAAGAAAAGTTGAATTGACCGAAAGAAATTTTACATCGCCGGATTTCTTCGACTTTGAAAAAACTTTCAACAAGCATTTTGGGGTCATGAAAGAAGAAGCCTTTGAGGTCAAGGTAGAATTCACCGGCTGGTCAGCCAATTACGTTAAGGAGCGTATCTGGAGCCCGAGTCAGAAGATTGAAAAAATAGGACGAAACAAAATCCGCCTCACTTTCACTGCTTCATCAGAACCGGAACTGATCGGCTGGCTGCTTTACTTCGGAGAGGAGGCGAAACTAATTAAGCCGGATTGGTTAATTGAAGAGGTGGCGCAGAAAACGAAAAAAATGGCCGCCATGTATTCTTGAAATCAAGAAAGTATTTTGTTTATGGAATTCATTAACATAGCTTGAGATCATAATTCCCGACACCCGCCGCCAAAGGACATATCAGATTATCCACTAACTCTAACTCCTGATCAGGTGTATTTGTGCAATACGCGGCGATTGCGTATTTATAGTTGCCACAATAGTTTTGTGTGATTGGCCAACGCACGTCCGGCTCGCTTCTTGTCGATCTGCTCTTTAAATGGGTCATACTTATAATTATTTCAACTAATTCCCCCCCAAGCTCCTCTGCATCTTCTAAGGCGGATTTCTTATCAGTTTTTGAGGCATCGATAGATTTTATACCGGTGAACTTATTTTTTGGATAAGGGTGACTATGAAAAGTACCTAAAAACTGGAACATCGGATAGGATTCGAGGACAGATTTTATTCGGTCAAAGTGCTTTATTGATGGAGTAACCTGATCGTGTGTCCTGGACTCTATAATCTGCATAGGGATGGCAATAGTGACGTTAAACGCCTTATTGCTGTTTTTATTAATTCTCTGACCAAAAAGTAATCCATAACATTCTCCCTCTGATGTAGTACCTTTTGGTTTCCTGCTCCCCTTATATTTTGAGGGGAATGATTCAATAGCTGATATTAGAATGGATATAAAAGCAGTGCCAGATGAGCAATCACTGGCATATGCGTCTCCATACAAATTTATTCGTTGGTATTATAATACAGCATCATTTCATATGGCGAAACGATTCTATTTTTTCGAAAACACATCCGATGGACAAAATGATAATACATCTTAACATAATGGCTTTATCAGAGTTGAAGAAGCTTATTTATCTGCTTATCTTCTAAGAAGAAGCGAGATTGTTAAAAGCAAATTGGTTGGTAGAGGGTTAACGCGAAAAAATGGTTGCAATGAATTAAAAAACGATGCCTCTATTATGAGGAACCCCACTAAATAAGACAATTGAGAGAGGGGAAATGCTGTATTATGCTTGAACAAGGAATTGAAAATTCTTCATTTGTCATCGACATCAAAAGTTAATGCTATAATGATAAAAGGGTTATATTCCTTATGTTCCTTTTCCTTTGTTGAATAGTCCATTACTCGCATTCTTTGAGAAAGATTCCAGATACTCAAAAAATTGAGATTTGGCCCAAAGCCGCGTTGTAATAATTCAATTACTTCATCCTTTCCTTTCTGGGGTTCTTTGTTTGTTATCCACGGAAGAACTATAAACAGCCCAAGCCTTACGGCCTTTTCTGTCCATTCCAGCTTCTTGCTCTTGGGCTTTAGATTTTTAATTTTACTGATCAAACTTTTGATGGCTTCCTTTGTCTCTTTTCTTAACTTTGCTTTTTCTGAAAGGTTCAAAACAGATCTTTTTACTTCAATAAAATAGTCAACCTCGCGATAATTGCACCACAAATCGACTCTCATCCCTGTATTTATTTTCAATCTTTTGTCTTTTGCTTTTTTTAAAGGATATTCCGACAAATGTAATGGTGTAATTTTATCTACGGCGACAGCAATAGTAGAGTACATACCGCGTTCGCTGTAAAGCAATGGATGATCATCACCCTCGGCTGCATCAAAATGCCTTTTTGCCTGCTTGAAAATATTTTCTGCCAATTTTTGTGAAAACTCTTTTGTTATTCTCGCCTTTTCCCCATCTTGGAAATTGATTACTTTAAATTCAACATTCATCATTTTTATGACCTCCCCTGGTAGAGTTTGACGGATATTCCCATTCGGTTATGTGGTATATTGGAAAAAGCGTTGTTCTGTGTCAAGACAATTTGGCTTAAGAGGGTATTATAAGGACAACTATTCCAGAACATAATACACAATACAGGATATACTATCTTCTATAAATTTTTTAATGTGATCACGATTTATCACCGGGATTTGGTGTATGTGTTTTCCCGTGCCTCAGCCTCTTGATACCGCTATGTAGCCTGGTGTATGTGGAAATCTTAAAAGGTATCCTCTTCTATAGGATTTATATGTTCATGACTTCGCCAACCAGTCTTCAGGTGGGGTAAGGAAAAAATCTTCCAGCGGTATACCGTCGCGGCCGACGAGCATTTTTTTCGCAATCTTGTATCTGCGTGAGAGTATCTCCATGCCGGGAAGCGAGATTTTACCGGAGCCGCTCTTGACCTCGATTGCTATCACGGTTTCTCCCCGTGTCAGGATGTAATCTACCTCCCGATTGCTCCCGGCCCAGTAAAATACCTGCAAACTTTTTCCCATGCTGCCGTTGATGAGCCAGCCCCCCACAGCCGATTCTACCAGTCTTCCCCAGAATGTAGGATTCTGGAGGGCCTCCTCAAATTGCAGATTTGACATGGTTGACATGAGCGCCGTATTCAGAACAACCAGTTTGGGGCTCGACCCGCGCTGCTTGACCTGCTGACCTGAGTATTTTGGCAATCCGGCAATCAAACCCGCGCCATGCAGAAGCTGAAGGTAATGTGCCAGGGTCACTGTGTTGCCAGCGTCGAGAAGTTGGCCGAGCATCTTCTGATAGGAAAGAATCTGGCTGGAATGGAGACATCCCAGTTCAAATAGGCGTCTCAGGAGGGCTGGCTTGTCCACCCTCTTCATCAATAGAATATCCCGCGAAACAGATGTTTCAATCAAAGAATCCTGGATGTAGTGTCTCCAGCGATTATGGTCGGTGATTAAATCTGCAGACCCGGGGTAGCCGCCGTAAAAGAGAAAGTGGCTGAGATCCCAGCCGAAGGCCTCTCTCATTTCTGAAAATCCCCAGTGCGTGACGTATACAATTTCAAAACGACCCGTCAAACTTTCCGTCAATCCCTGCTGAACGAGAAGGGGAGAGGAACCTAAAAGAACGACATAAAGAGGTGTTCGACGGTGGCTGTCATCATCCCAGAGACGTTTGACGGTTTCAGACCATCCCGGAATCTTCTGGATTTCATCTAGGACAAGCAATGCCGACGTCTTTTGATCTCGCATCAGGATTTTTGCCCGTCCGGTCTCCCACTGTTTTTCAATCCAGGAATGATCCTTCAAGGCAGGTTCATCCGCTGATGCGTAGTGACCCGGAACCGGAAATTCGGAAAGAATCTGCCGGGCGATGGTTGTTTTCCCTGTCTGACGGGGGCCGTACAGAACTTGAATGCACCGCCGCGGCTCGTTGAGTCGCGATAAAAGCAGATGAAAAATCGGTCGCTTATACATGGTGTCCTCGTTTACTCAATGTTTTGAGTAAATTTACTCAGGATTGTGAGATAATGTCAAGCCTTTTTCGCATGTGTTGAAGTGGGTGGTATTGGCAATGCCGATATAGTCCACTGTCATCGAGGAGGGATTCCCCGACCCCCTTTTCTAACGGGGAAACACAGAAATAGACAGAATTTTCTCACGCCGCATGAATATAGGAAATAGAGACAGGCGTCTCGCCTGTCCTGAAGGGGGAGAACGTATTTTCTTTCTATTTGAGTTGTCCAATAAAGTTTATTCCGGGGCATTTCAACTTGAATATTTGCGCATACCATATTAAGAATACTTCCTAAATATGGAGCTAATATGTCAAGAGCAGATGAAGGATTGCCGTTTCTCCTGCGATATGAAAACGTAGCGCATTACAGAGACGGCCAGGTGTGGATACTGGACAGGAGGGTATATCCCGCCAGGGAAGAGTATGTCAGGTGCGGCGATTACCACGAGGTCGCACAGGCGATTACGGACATGGTCACGCAGAGCGGGGGGCCCTGGCTCGCCGCCGCCCTGGGCATGGTGAGCGCCGCCAGAGGAGTAAGGAATCTTCCCGCGTCACGCGCCAGGGAGGAATTGGAGCGTGCGGCAGACGTGTTGGGACGTGCCCGACCTACCACCTCTCAGGGGATGCGGGCGCATATCCTGCGCATTCTGAATATCGCGAGTGATGCGATTGAAAAGGGTGATGATGTGGAAGAAGCAGTCCATGCCTATGTGATGAAAAGCCTGGAGAAACGTTACCGGTACTCCCGGGTGATGGCGGAATATGCCGTCGGCCTGTTGCCGGATGATGTTACCATCCTCACCCAGTGTTATGCGGAAACCCTCATCGGTTTTGTGCTGTTGGTTTGTCAGGAAAAAGGGAAGAAAATCTCTTTGATCTGCCCTGAGACGAGGCCGTATCTGCAGGGAGCGCGGTTGACGGCGAGTGTGGCCCATGACATGGGGATTCCGGTAACGGTAATTACCGACAATATGCCCGCGTATATTCTTTCCAAGGGAATGGCCCAGGTATTTATATCTGCCGCCGACGTGATCACGCTGGATGGTTTCGTCGTCAACAAGGTTGGCACGTTCCAGATTGCGCTTGCGGCGCATTACCACAGAGTGCCCTGTTATGTGCTGGGAACGCCGTCGGTAAACAATCCCGACGTTACTACCGTGGAAATCGAGGAAAGGGATTCTGACGAGGTGGTACACGCCATGGGAGTTCCCACGGCAAAGGCCGGGGTGAAGGGCTATTACCCCGCGTTCGATATTACCCCTCCCGAACTCATTACTGCAGTAGTTACTCCGAAGGGAATCTTTGCGCCCGGTGATGTGAAAAAATATTTTATGTCAGCTCCTTGATCCGTTTCATGGGATTCGGTTGTAACAGAGGTATTTTCCTATGATGTATGAAACCATACGGGCAATACTGTTGAACACGGTGTTGAAGCTCCATCAGAAAGATTTGATTCAGTTGAATTCCGGCAACGTCAGTGTCCGGGCTTCGGAGGATCACATTGCAATTACCCCCACCGGTGTCCCGTACGACGAGATGACTGCGGAGGATATGGTGATTATCGACCTGGATGGAGTCGTTGTTGACGGTCGCCATAAGCCATCTTCGGAAACACCGATGCACACAATAATCTATAAGGATATGCCCGCCGTGAAGGCGATTGTGCATTCCCATTCGCCGTATGCGCTTGCCTTCGCAGCGGTGGGGAGGAATATCCCGATTATCTGTACGGAAGGCCTGGCGCTGCGTGGCCCTGTGCCGGTTGCCGAATATGAATGCCCGGGCACGGAGGCGCAGGGATTGGCTGCCATAAAGGCGATGAAAGGACCGCCATCCGTCATAGGGACTCTGTTAAAGAATCACGGTGTTCTGGCCACCGGGGCGAACCTTGTCCAGGCATATTCCGCTGCATACCGTATCGAAATGGCGGCGAAGATCTACCTTCTGGCGTTGCAGATCGGTAATCCGGATATTCTGACGGATGAGCAGATACGGGAAATCAGAAGCGTATATTTTTCAAAGAAATCCCCGTCGTAATTTCTGTGAAGAGCTTGCTATGTTGTTCTCTTGGTACCGGATAAAATGCGTGAGGTGTGTGCGATGATAGAATTCTTCAAAATGAGCGGGAGCGGAAACGATTTCATCCTGATTGACAACAGAGACGGTTCGCTCGCTGTGGATAATCTGCCTGCATTTGTGAAAACCGTCTGCCAGCGCAAGGTTTCGGTGGGTGCCGACGGGTTGATTGTGATAGAAAACTCCGACAGGGCCGATTTCCGCTGGCGGTTCTTCAATGCCGACGGCAGCGAGGTGGAAATGTGCGGGAACGGCGGGCGGTGCGCCGCCCGCTTCGCCGTTATCAAAGGGATCGCCGGAGAAAAGCTGTCTTTTGAGACCGTGGCAGGCATCATCGATGCCGAAGTGAAAGGAGACGTGGTCAAGCTGAGATTAACCGATCCGCACAGCCTGAAGGCCGATTTTTTCATCACCGTTGGCGAAGGGCCGATTGAGGTCAACTTTATCAATACGGGTGTTCCCCATGTTGTTCGCTACGTCGAGGATCTTGACCGGGTTAACGTCATCAATACGGGTCGTATCATCCGCTACCATGAACATTTTCAGCCCGGGGGAACGAATGCAAACTTCGTGGAAGTTGTGGATACGCGGACTATCAGAATCCGAACATACGAGAGAGGCGTGGAAGACGAAACCCTGGCCTGCGGGACAGGCGCCGTCGCTTCGGCCCTCATATCGGCCTGGAAGGGACTTGTGGAATCACCGGTCGATGTCCGGGTAAAAGGCGGTGAAATTCTCAGAATCTATTTCCGCAAAACGGACAGGGGGTTTGAGGATATTTATCTTGAAGGAAAAGCGAAAGTGGTTTATGAAGGCCACGTCTGGGACGAGGCATATAAACAATAACAGGAGGGAAATCACGTTGCAGATTGCCGATCGACTGAAAAAGATTCCACCGTATCTCTTTGTGGAACTGAGGAAGAAAATTAATAAAGCTAAAGCTGAGGGGATTGATGTCATCAGTCTTGCCATCGGTGATCCTGTGGAGCCAACACCGGATGCGATCATTGAGGAGCTCTGCGTGAGAGCGCAGGATCCGGAGAATCACCGCTATCCCACCGACGAAGAGAAGGGAATGTTTGCCTTCCGCAGGGAAATCGCGAGCTGGTATGGTTCACGGTACGGTGTTCCCCTCGATCCGGCAAGTGAGATTCTGGCGCTCATCGGGTCGAAGGAAGGCTGTCATCACTTTATTCTGGGATGCATAAATCCCGGGGATATTATCCTGATGACCGATCCGGGATACCCGGCCTACCGGGCAAGCATTCTCATGGGTGGGGGTGAGCCCTATAACGTACCGATCCTGGCAGAAAATCAGTATCTCCCCGTGTTTGAGGACATTCCCTCCGATGTCGCGAAGCGTGCGAAGGGAATTTTCCTCAACTACCCGAACAACCCGACTGGTGCCTGTGCCACAAGGGAATTTTTCCACCGTCTGGTGGACTTTGCCCGACAGTATGATGTTGCCGTATGCTTTGATAATCCCTACAGCGAGATCCTGTTTGACGGGCAGGAGCGTTTAAGTTTTCTCATGGCCGAGAGGGCCAGGGAAGTAGGTGTGGAATTGAATTCTCTTTCCAAACCTTACAACATGACGGGCTGGCGGATCGGGATGGCTGTGGGTAATCCGGATATCCTTGCGGCCATGAGCAAGGTGAAGGAGAATACCGACTCCGGGATATTCAACCCGATCCAGTATGCGGCAATCCATGCGCTCAAACACGAGGCGGCAAACATTGATAACATGCTTCAGATTTACAAACGCCGCCGGGAAGTGGTTCTCGAAACGCTCAGGCGCATCGGGATCGTTTTCAAGCCACCCAGAGGAACATTTTATCTCTGGGTTCCCGTTCCGCAAGGGATGACTTCACTGGATTTCACGGACATCCTGTTTGACAGAACAGCCATCGTCGTCGCGGCCGGCACCGCCTACGGTCGGTATGGAGAGGGATATATCCGAATATCCCTTACCGTGCCGGATGGTAGGCTCAAGGAGGCGATGGAACGGATTGAGAAGGCATTCACATAACGTGGCGCCCGAAACCCTTCTTACCGAAGGGAACAAATCTTAAAAATATCTTGCAATTGCCCTTCTGACAAATCTGCCTGCAAAGGATTCAGAGGCATGCAGCGCTCCATAGGGACAAACCTCTATGCAGCAGTAACAGCGGATGCACCGGTTGTAATCAAAGCGGATCATTTTTGCAGGAAGAGAGATTGCTCCGGCGGGACAGATATTGATGCACTCTTCACAGGCACGGCATGTATTATTGTCACACACGGGCCTCTGTAAAAGGTGTTTCCGAATAAACCCATGCAATATTCGAGGTCCGTACACGAGAGGAACCACAACAGGAAATTTGAAATCGGTAATCTTCGGCAGATGACCGACTATTTCGATCTTGTCATCAATCAATCCCATATCCCTTGCGATTTTTACGGTCAGCAACCTTTCCGGGTCTAACCGCAACATCCTGCATACGGTGCTATCCACTGCATGGGCATCACGGCTCCCGATGAGAACACCAAGTGCTCTCGGGATGCCGCCGCTGCCTGGACCTTCACCTTCCATTGCGAGTATTCCATCGAGTATCGTGAAGGACGGGTTGATTCTCTGATAAGTGAGTACCAGCAATTTTGCAAACAACGCGCGATTTACCCCCGTTCTCAGGTGCCATTCCGGTTTCCTGTATCCGATGATACAGCCGAACATGTTCTTTACTCCCAGGGTGAGTAGCATCTGACTGTGTGTCTTGAGTTTGGGGAGGTTTATGACTATGTCGGCGTTGATTGCGTCTTCGGCGATTTCTATTGTGCGGAAAGGTTCGCCAATATCAATGCTCGCAGATCTCTCGAATTCCTTGCAAATGACATCGGATTCTTTCACCGCATCCCCGATTCCGCTGATCTTCAGGATCTTTTCAAATGATCCCATGGCAGGGCTATCCGAAACCTGGGGATGTGCGCCCCGGTGAAGTACATATTCCACGGTGGCTTTTACAATGTGGGGGTGAGTCAGTACGGCCTGTTGGGGTGTTGCGGGGGAAAGCAAATTTGGTTTAATCAGCACACGTGTATCGGGCGTAATCAGAGAGCCGCCGATGGTATTCATGAGTTCGAAAAATGCAGGTCTCAACGTGTTGTAGTCGTATGAGGACTTGCGTATGACAACTGTCGCCATATCCGTTTTCCGTACTGTGTCTGTCTCACCCGTGAAACAGGAATAGAAGGTGAGGTGACAAGGCAATATTGTAATGGGTAAAAATCATTCCTTGACAAATAAACAAAAGTAAATAAAAGCATCTTTCAATTAATCGAATATTATAGCGTAAAAAATCGTTGTGATTCATTTTCATGTTCTATATACTTAAATAAGTATATTATCCCATGTCTGCGATATGAACAGATTCAAGAGCGATAGATTTTCATCGAGGTCAGTGTATCGTAAACTATCTTTAGCAATCTTCGCAGTATTGGTCGTCTCGAATGCGGTTTTATTGTATCTCTTTATTCAGGAGAGAAGCAATAACAAGAATCTGATAAAATTCGTTACCGAGGCGCGCAGGGATTTAGATCAGATCCATGAATCGCTGAGGCAGAAAGATCTGCAGAAGGCTTTCCGTCACCTCACCGAAGCCCAGAAACAGGTAGTGGCCCTGTTGCCGGCACAATCCTTGTCCTCACAACAGCCAAAGGCGGAGAAAGAAGCATCGCAACCGGTGCCTCCGGTGCGGGAAAGAGTGGCATCTGTTCCTCCTCAACCTGTAGTCAGTTTAGTCTCAGCCGCTCATGGAGTACCCGGTCCCCTTGTATTTGCCGACGCAGGGGAATATCTTCTGGTCTGTGAAAAGGATTTAAAGAACCTTGCGGTTTACCGCTTCACTGAGGGTAAGTTTTCCCTTGTAACGCAGTATCCGTGCGTTGTAGGCGCCAACAATTATGATAAGGTGCAGGACGGTGACTTTGCGACGCCGTTAGGAGTTTATTTTTTCCTGCGGTTTTCTCCGGGGAATACTCTTCCAGAAATTTATGGATACGGTGCGTACATAACGAATTACCCCAATTTCATGGATCGGAGGGAAGGTAAAAAAGGCGGCGGGATCTGGCTTCATGGTCACAGCCCCGGGAAGAACATAGGCTTTGATGTTGTTGATACGAAGGGCTGTATCGTGGTGAGTAATAATGCCTTGAGGGAAATGAGCACCTTTCTCAACCCGAGAGGCACTCCCATTGTGATAGTGAACAATCTCCAGTTTGCGAAACAGGAAGATCAGAGTGAGTTGTCAAAGGAGTTGAGGGCTTTTCTCGATTCATGGAAGCACTCGTGGGAGAGCATTGATACGAAAAAATATTTGAGCTACTATTCCACGAATTTTGTCAATAGCGAAGGGATGAGTTTCCCTGACTTCAAAAAACACAAGGAAAGGACGAATAGAACGAAAAAGTTCATTCAGCTGAAAATTGATAATCTCGCAATCCTCATACCACCGGAACATGGAGGAAAAATCGCAATTGCTCGATTTCTTCAAAGATATAATTCCAATAATTTCAAGAGTGATACGAGAAAAATCTTCTATCTGAGGAAAGGGCAAACCGAATGGCAAATCATAGGCGAATCTTCATATTAGGTTGCATAGTATTCCTCAGCCTTGTGTTCATCGTCAGCTATTTTACGTCAAAAAGAAATGTCCCTCCGAAAATCAATCCAACGGTGCAGAAATATTTCAGTGGAACATCTCAGGAAGTATCCGTGTACTTAATTACCGGTGAAGAGAAGGGGCCAACTCTGCTCATCTTTGCCGGAATCCACGGGGATGAAGCAGGCGGTTATTTAACGGCGGAAAGATATGCGGCTGTAAAGGTCAAAAAAGGTACATTGATCGTTGTTCCGCGCTTGAATTTGCCGGCCGTTTTGAAAAAGACTCGGCATGGTATCAGTGGAGATATGAACCGGCTCTTCCACATGCCTGAACGCAAAAATTACAGTCCCGACGCAAAGGTTGTGGATCTTGCAAAAGATCTTATTAAAAGTGCCGACTACGTCTTGAATCTCCATCAGGGTGAAGGCTTCTACTCCCCGAAATGGATCTCTCATAAGAGAAACCCTTTACGGTGGGGACAGTGCAATGTCATTGATGCACCCATTTTTGATTTGCCCAATGGAGATAAGCTGGAGCTCGCCAGGTTTGCAGAAAAAGTCGCCGCCAGATCGAATGCCGTAATTAAAGACAAGCGGTACTATTTCCAGGTGAATAACACCAATACGGCGAGTCGAAAGTCACTCCATAAGGAACAGAGGAGGTCTCTCACATATTACGCCCTGTACAAGCAGCATAAAACCGCTCTGGCGCTTGAATCAACGAAGAACTGTTCTTTGAGTCAGGCCATCTCGTTCTTAACAATCGCCACCAATTCAGTGATCGCGGAGGTGGGAATCCTGGCGGAAAGTCTTCCAAGGACGGATCCTGCCACAATCAGGGCAGAAATCAGAGAGAAAAAGACATAGGGGAACGGGGTCTTCCCCTGATACCCCTTTCTCATTGACATCTCATAGCCTTTGTCCTATACTTCCCGCGCAAAAAAACATTTCTCCATCTATCAACAAAAAAATTCGTTGGCATGACGATTTCCTATCCATGAATTCCGCAGGAATTGATATCGGTTCCATCAGTACAAAGGCAGCGATTATGAATGACGGTGTACTGATGGGTACAAAGGTGATATTTACTGGTTACAATGCGGAAATGGCCGGGAAAAAGGTATTGGATACAGTCCTCGCAGAGCTGAACCTGCCGCCGGAATCCATTGACCTCGTTGTGGCGACAGGCTACGGGAGAAAAAGTATGGCGTCGGCCGATAAGATCATCACGGAAATCTCCTGCCACGCGGCGGGAGCACGTTATCTGAATCCCCGGGTTCGATCAATAATAGACATCGGAGGTCAGGACAGCAAGGCAATCCTGATTGACGAGAACGGGTCCGTCATTGATTTCGTGATGAATGACAAATGTGCTGCAGGTACAGGCCGGTTTCTTGAAGTCATGGCAGGTGCACTGGAAGTTGATCTGGATAAATTCGGGGAAATTTCACTGAGGGCAGAGAGTCCCTCGAAAATCAGCAGTCTCTGTACAGTGTTTGCCGAATCAGAAGTGATATCGCTGATCTCAAAGGGAGAATCGAGGGAGAATATCATCGCCGGCATTCATGAGTCCATCTGCGGGAGAATATCGGCCATGACGCACCGAATAGGGATAAAACCTCCTGTCATGATGACAGGCGGCGTGGCTAAGAATATCGGAGTGGTAAGGGCATTGGAGAGAATTATCGGCACGCCAATAGAAGTATCCATGTATGCCCAGGAGAATGGCGCCATCGGTGCGGCGTTTCTCGCACAGAATCTTGCCGCTGTGTAGCTGTTCTGAATACCTCAGGGGAACGAAACCATTGTAGCGGCTTCGCATGCCGGAAAGAGTAACCCCATATGGATGGCAGACCTACCTACGAAGAGCTGTTGCGAAAAATCAAGCAACTGGAAAGGAAGGCCGCAGAGTACGGGTGGTTGGAAGAAGTATATCGCTCGGTGGCGGAATTCACCAGTGACTCCATATATCTCGTAGACCGAAACTGTGCATACCTTTTTATTAATAACCACCATAAGAAGAGACTTGGACTCCGGGCGAAAAATATTATCGGTAAACGGTACGCAGATTTTCATACCCCTGAAGAGGTGAAAGAGTTTACGGGAGCGGTGACCAGGGTATTCTCTACGGGACGACCTTTTCAGCACGAACACAAGAGCAGCAGGGATAAGAGATATTTCCTCCGGACGTTCAGCCCGGTAAAGAGGAGCGGTCCCCGCAGCAAAATTACAGGGGTTGTGGTTGTTTCCACGGATATCACCGAGCAGAAGCTGGTGGAAGAAGCGATCCGGGAAAGCGAGCAAAAATACAGAACGATCATTGAAAATATAGAAGATGGCTATCATGAGGTTGATCTTTCCGGCAACACCACCTTCTTCAATGACGCCTTATTGAAAATGCTCGGGTATTCCAGGGATGAATTCGCCGGGATGAATTATCGAGATTTCATCGATGGAGAGAATGCCAAGATTTTATTCCAGACGTTTCACGAAGTGTACGAGACCCGGAAACCTTCCAGAGGTGTTGAACTCGTGGTGAGAAGAAAAGATGGAGCTAATCGGAATGTGGAAGTCTCCATATCTTTGATCCGGGATGCGAAGGGAAAACGGATAGGGTATCGGAATCTTATTCGCGATGTGACTGAACGTAAGAGAACCGAGGAAACAATAAGACGCCTGGCGTATCATGACCCCCTCACAGGTCTTCCGAACCGTCTTCTCTTTAGGGATCGGCTGAATATGGCAATAGCGGCGGCTAAGCGCTATCGGCAGCATGTTGCGGTAATGCTGTTGGATCTTGACAACTTCAAGGACATCAACGATACGCTGGGGCATCATGTGGGAGACCAGCTGCTCCAGAAGGTTGGTCAACGTCTGGTGAAACTCCTGCGCAAGGGGGATACTGTCTCGCGCATGGGGGGTGATGAGTTTTTGCTCCTGCTTCCGGAAATCAAAAGAAAAGAAGTAACCACAATGATCGCTCAGAAAATTGTAGAGGCATTCGGGAGCTCTTTTGTCATAGATGACCGCAATCTGTATATCACTACCAGTATAGGAATAGCCATCTATCCGGATAGTTCTGACAACGTCGACACTTTGATCAAACATGCGGACATTGCGATGTACCGGGTAAAGGAGTCGGGCAGAAATAACTACAGGATATTTTCCCCCGATATGATCTCCAGACCGGTGGATTGATGCTGCCGGGAATGATGGCAATGGATGATTCTCAATCGGGTAACCGGATGCGGATTGCAGGATATTTCCCGGGTGCTGTCGGTAGAATTACCGAGCTTCATGCGACGTATTATTACGAGCATTGGGGTCTCGATGTTTCCTTTGAAGCCCAGGTGGGCAGAGAATTGTCGGAATTCGTGGGGGCATTCCAGAAAGGCAGAGACGGTCTTTGGGTTGCCACCTGCGAGGGGGAGCTTTCAGGATCCATCGCTATCGATGGACGCAAAGCACACAACGAAGGGGCACGGCTGCGCTGGTACATTGTGGCGCCGAAATTTCAGAGGCGTGGTCTCGGGCTCACACTGCTGCGTGAGGCTATCCAGTTTTGCGGAAAAGCGGGATATAAAAAAATCTATCTGTGGACATTCCGGGGGCTTGACACGGCGCGCAGATTGTATGAGCAGGAAGGGTTCAGGATCTCCGAAGAGCACGAAGTACCTCAGTGGGGCGTCATTCTCACCGAACAGAAATTCGAACTGATCCTGCCGTGAACATCATCATAAGAACGAATGACATAAATGCGTGAATGGGCGTAAAAGAATATCTGCCTCAGAAGAATCGTAAGAAATGGCTGGCCCTTGCGGCACTGGTCATACTGATTCTTACGGGGTCCCTTATTTTTTCCGGAAATGCCTGGGAGGGAAGAAAAATGAGATCATCCCGCGACGGAGCTGGTCCGGTGATACAACTTCCAAAACCTCAATTACGCGGTAAAGTTTCTGTTGAAGAAGCGCTGGTCAGGCGGGAATCTGTCCGGAGCTTTTCCTCCAAACCGCTGACAGAATCAGAGCTGTCACAGATATTATGGTCTGCTCAGGGGATCACCCGCCCCTGGGGTGGCAGAACGACCCCCTCTGCCGGCGCGCTGTACCCCCTCGAACTGTATGTGGTTCTACGGGACGGCTTATACCACTATGTTCCCCAGAGTCATCAGTTGATTCGTGTTTCGGATAAGAATCTGTCGGGAGAACTGGCATCTGCCGCCTTGGGTCAGGATTGCCTGCGGGAGGCCCCTGCCGTGGTGGTTATCGCGGCGGTATATGAGAGGATCGAAAGGAAATACGGGCGCCGTGGCGAACGATACGTGAAGATCGAGGTGGGGCACGCCGCGCAAAATATTCTTCTCCAGGCGGTCGCGCTGGGACTCGGGGCGGTACCGATCGGAGCGTATTACGATGATCGTGTGCAGAAGGTTTTGAATCTCCCCATGAATCACGAACCCCTTTATTTGATACCTGTCGGTCACAGGGGAAAATAACACAGAAAGGGTGATGGAGGTTACTTATGGCGCTCAACATGAACGCAATAGGAAAGAAACTGGGCCCGCTGACCAGAGATTACGACTGGAAGGATGTTGTTCTTTACGCTCTTGGCGTGGGAGCCGGATTCGACGAACTTGATTATACGTATGAAAAGAGGCTTAAGGTCATTCCCACCTTTTCGATCGCCATGATCTTCGATTTCTTCTGGCAGGTGGCGGCTGCCTCCAACATTAATGTCGCCGGAATCCTCCATGGAGAACAGGACATCATATTCCACAGGCCCATCCCGTCGTCAGGTACTCTGATCACGGAGGGTACCATTAAAGATTATTTTGATAAAGGGCCGAAAGGTGCGCTGGTCATTGCGGAGAGCGATACATTTCATACAAACGGGCAGAAATTGTTCACCAGTACGATAACCCTCTTCGGCCGTCTGGACGGCGGTTTCGGGGGCAAGGACGCCCCTCAGCAGATCGTTCAATTTCCGGACAGGGAACCGGATTTCTTGGTGGAGGCGTATCCATCCCCGGATCAGCCTCTCATCTACAGGCTTTCCGGCGATATCTTTCAACTTCATGTTGATCCGGAATTTGCGAAGATGGTGGGCTTCGAAAAACCGATCATGCACGGATTGTGTACGTACGGCTTCGCATGCCGCGCCCTGATGGCCTCTTTGGTACCGGGAGCGCCGGAGAAGGCGCGGCATCTTTCCTGCCGTTTCTCCCAGACCCTCTATCCGGGTGAGCCGATAAAGACGTTGATCTGGAAGACGGAAGAAGGGAAAGCCCTCTGGCGTACGGTTAATGCCGGTACGGGAGACATCGTTATCGACAGGGGTGTTTTTGAATACGGCGAAATTCCGAAGGACGAGGTCCGTTTTGACGGTCGGGTTGCGGTGGTGACGGGAGCGGGAGGCGGATTGGGTCGGGCATATGCGTTGGAGCTGGCGAGGCGTGGTGCGAAGGTATTGGTGAACGATTTTGGTGGTGCCCGTGACGGGACGGGAGAA
>VGTB01000008.1 GCA_016874835.1 Deltaproteobacteria bacterium
ATGATGTTGATCCTCGCTGTTCCACCCTTATCACGAAAATATTTCAGGAGGAAGAGGCAAAGTTGTTAAAAGCTGCGCAATTAGCTGCAACAGGTATGCCATATGTGCATACATTGACCCGGACTGCTGCTAACGTTATGCAACCACTTGGCTAATTTTTTTTGTATTATGAATCGAGGGACGGTTTCCGTATGTATTTTTTAACATTTTGTTCAGAGGGGTTGAACGAAAAGTATAATGGTGAGTCTGTCTTGATATTCGTGGGGATGATCATTATGAAAAGGCAAGACATGCTTCCGCGGGAGGACAATTTGCCTTGAAATGTATATATTCTTATTGAAAATTTCGGGTCAGATCGGTAGTATCGGGCAACTGTATTTTCTTGAGGTCTCGTATGCAGGAAATCTTAACGGCAGTAACATATCTGGTCGTATGGCTTATATGTGAGCGGGTTTTCGAAATTGAGAGCGGATTGACGAAACTCATCATTTCTCTGGGAGCCGCAGTAGGGGTGTACCTCTTGATTGCAATCAAGGAATACAGGGAAAAAAAGGCTAAGGGTACGGATGACTGAATGAGGTTGGCGCAGATGAAGTCCGAGAGGAAACAGAAAAGATTCCCCATCTGGTTGACGACGTTTACTGTCATTGTCATGATAGTTCTTTTTTCACTGATGATTAATCAGGCGAGGGAGAAAGAGGCGGTCGAACAGTATGGAAAACAGTGTGTGGCGCTCGCCAGAGGAACGGCCTCCGGAATCGAGGATCTTTTTGACAGTGTGGAAAAGAGTATGATCATTCTTTCCCGCTATCACGGTCGAGATAAAGTGCGATCGAATATTCAGATGATTTACGAAGACCTGGAGGGGAAGGTTGAGTTTATTGCCAGAGATAATGGTGCTGACAGATTAACAGAGGTATATCCGGAAACTCTGAGTCGCAAGATCCTGGATAGAATTTCACAAAACCCCTCATTTGTTCAACTTGTCAGGGAGGTGCAAGGAACCGGTAAACCCGCAATCAGCAATCTTATTTCCGTCGATCACAGTGGCGGGAACAACAGGATAAAAGAGTACAGGGCTGTCATCATAGGTGCTCCGGAAATGGACGTGCAAAAAAGATATTCCGGGGGTGTGTTTGCCGTGTTGTCCCTCTCATCCATTATTGAGCGTTACCTTGAACCTGCCAAGAGTGATTTTCCCGGTGATGTGTTGATAGCTGATGAGAGGGGAAGTGTGTTGTTCCATCCGCGGCGGGAATTGATCGGTGCCGATATACACACAGTTGAACGCGGTGAATCCGGAGAAGCCTCGTCACTGAGACATAGAATGCTCAAGGAGAAAACAGGATACGGTGAGTATTTACTGCGAGATGCACAGGGCAAATATGAAAAAAGCATCGTTGCCTATGCACCGATCAATCTGAACAACCGCAGATGGTCGATCGCTGTCATCACCCCATACAGTACGGCGATTTCGCATGTGAAAAAAACATTCTTCATTGTGATGCTGGAAGCCCTGCTCCTCATCGCGACCGTTGTTATCGGGAGTGTGATTGTGGTTCGTTCCGGCAAAAAACGTCTTCTTTTAGAGGAGGAATTGAAACATCTGAGGGAACGGGACAGATGGAGGGAACAGCTCAGCAGGGAAAAAAGGACTATCGAAGGCATCATTGAAGGTTCTCCCGTACCGGCATTTGTGATTAACAGGGAGCATAAGGTTATTTTCTGGAACAAGGCCTGTACGGATTTGACAGGGTATGCGGGCGAGGAGATGATTGGCACGGAAAAACAGTATATGCCCTTCTACTCTGAGAAAAGGCCCGTGATCGCTGATCTTATTATCGACAATAATGTGGAGGGACTGGAAAAGTATTACGGAAGGAAAAGTGTGCGGAGGTCACCCGTGGTTGCAGGGGCCTATGAGGCGAGAGATTTTTTCCCCAATCTGGGGGGGAAGAACAGGCATCTCTATTTCCTTGCGGCCCCAATCTATGACGAGAAGGGCGAAATTATCGCGGCGGTCGAGATGCTTCAGGATGTGACGAGTGAAAAAGAAATGGCACGCAGTCTCAAGGAATATGCTGCGAAGATCGAGCAGGAACTGCATGAGAACGTCAAACTGAAAAAGACCATAGAAGGGATCATAGAGGGTTCTCCCATACCCACATTCGTCATCAACAGGGAGCATCGTATCATTTTCTGGAACAAGGCCTGCGAGGAATTGACAGGGTATACCGGCGAGGATATGATCGGTACGGATAAGCAGTATATGCCGTTTTATCAGGAGAAGCGACCCTCAATGGCCGATTTGATCGTTGATAATGATATGGAAAGTTTGAAGCTCTATTACGGAGGGAAAAGATTGCAGAAGTCGCCCTTTGTTGAGGGTGCCTATGAGGCAAGTGACTTTTTTGAAAACCTGGGAGGTAAAAACAGGCACCTCTGTTTTCTGGCCGCACCCATCTATGACGAGAATGAGAATATTATCGCGGCAATTGAGACCCTCCAGGATGTGACGAGAGAAGAAGACATGGCCAGGAATCTGCGCGAATATGCAGAATCCCTTTCGAATGAAATATATGAATTGATCAAGCTGCGGACGGATACAGAAGAACTCTATTATCACCTTCAGTCGATACTGGACAGTTCCCCCGACCGGATATTTGCAATCGGCAAGGACGGTATCGTCAATTACGTGAGCCGGAGATCAACCGGAAAAGACGGTACTTCACCGAAACAGATGGAGGGCAGATACTTTATCGAGTTCGTGGTCCCGGAATACAGGGAGTTCATGCAGATGAAATGGGAAGAAGTAAAGAAGGGAATCTACAAGCCCTTCGAGATCGAGGTATCTGCGAGAGACGGCTCGAAGAGAAACCTTTTGATCACTTTCAGTCCCATCAAGGGGACCGATCACTTTCTCCTGGTTCAGCGCAATATTACGGAATTCAAAAATCTCGAGAAGAAATTTTATGAGAGTCAGAAGCTGGCCGCGGTAGGGCAGCTCTCCGCCGGTATCGCCCATGAAGTGAGAAATCCACTTTCCTCTATCAAGATGAGTCTTCAGATTCTGGAAAAGAGATTAAGACCTGCCGGGAATGATTTGAAACGTTTCAAGATCGCGGAAAAAGAGGTGGAGCATCTGGAGAAGCTGGTAAGCGATATCCTGATCTATGCGAAACCCGCGGAACCGGAATTAAAGACGGTTGATATCGGCAACCTCCTTGAGAGTTCCTTACTGAGCGTCGAAAAGGAGCTGTCAGAAAAGAAAATAAAGGTACAGATGCACAATGACCCCCGTATTCCGCCTGTGAGCGTGGACGGGGAAATGCTCAAACAGGCGTTTATCAATATGTATCTGAATGCGATAGACGCGATGGAGGAAGGGGGAACGCTTACGCTGGGAACGAAATATGGGGAAAGCGGGAATCGATTCGTCCGGATCGAAATTGAGGATGACGGGAGCGGCATTGATGAGCAAGATATACCGCACCTGTTTAATCCTTTTTTCACTCGAAAGAGATACGGAACCGGTCTGGGTTTGACCCAGGTGAAAAAAATCGTTGACATGCACCATGGCACAATAGAGATATTCAGTAAAAAACAGAAGGGGACAAAAATAGTAGTGATATTGCCAACGGAAAAAACGATTCGATCGGACAACTCCATCAATGACGCCGGGGGATGAAGGGATGGCAAAAATTCTCATAATAGACGATGACAGTTCCATCTGTGAAACCATCGATCTTTATCTGACGGAAGAGGGATATGAAGTATATACGGCGAAGACAGGCACGGAAGGGTTGAACAAGTTTGTGCAGACATCGCCGGATGTCGTCATCCTGGACATCAGGCTTCCCGATATTGACGGGTTTACAGTGCTTGAGGATCTGCGGGAGGATGATGAGAACGTCAAGGTGATCATGATAACCGCGCATCATGACATGGATACCACGATCAATGCCATGAAGGCAGGAGCCTTCGATTATATACGGAAGCCCGTTAATATCGATGAGCTTGAGATCGCAGTGCGAAAGGCCCTGAAATCCATCGAAATGGAACGGAAAATAGATGGTCTTCTCATGGAACCGTCACGACAGTTCAAGGTCGGTGACATTATCGGAACGGGCAGGGAGATGAGCGAGATTTTCAAGACCATCGGCATCGTCTCCCAGAGCAGAACAACAGTGCTCATTCAAGGAGAAAGTGGTACGGGCAAAGAGTTGATTGCCAAGGTAATTCACCACAACACCTCGCCGAATGAGCCGTATATTGCCGTGAATTGCTCCGCCATTGTGGAAACACTTCTGGAATCGGAGCTGTTCGGTCACGAGAAAGGTTCCTTTACGGGGGCTATTGCCAGGAAGTTGGGAAAATTTGAGCTCGCCCGTTACGGCACGGTTTTTCTGGATGAGATCAGTGAGATGTCGCTCAATCTTCAGGCAAAGCTCTTGAGGATCCTTCAGGAAATGGAATTTGAAAGGGTAGGAGGAAAAGATAAGGTAAAGGTAAATGCGAGAATTATCGCAGCAACGAACAAAGATCTGAAAACCCTGGTGAAGGAGGGGAAATTCCGGGACGATCTTTTTTATCGTTTGAATATCGTGTCCATTAAGATTCCTCCGCTGAGGGAGAGGAGGGAAGAGATCCCCCATTTAGTCGATTATCTCATTACCAAGATCAACCGTGATCTTCACAAGAGGATGCTGGGAGTGTCCGACGAGGTAATGGATACCTTCATGAAATATACCTGGCCGGGAAACGTGAGGGAACTGGAGAACCTCCTGGTGCGTGCTGTCGTGGTTGCCAAAGGACAGATTCTGGGAAGAGGTGATTTCCCCGATCTTCTGGAGGATTTTGATAAAAAGCCGGTACCCGTGGAAACAGAGGACGAAGATTTTATAAAGTCGGACGAGTTGTTGACGCTTGATGAGGTTGAGGAGAGGTATATCAGGAAGATTATCAAGAATAACAGCAACAAGACAAAGGGTGAAATATGTGAAATTCTTGGTATCTCCCGTCCCACCTTTGAACGAAAGCTGGATAGATACGGAATCGTCTTTGAACGGGAATGACGGTTTCTGATTCTATGATGATGCAGTGTTGAAACAACGCGGGAAAACCGGAAATGAAAGTTGTGTCAGCAGAATTTCTTACCTCCGCCGCGGAACCTTCTCGGTATCCCGATGATGTATTTCCCGAGGTGGCCTTTGCCGGCAGGTCAAACGTGGGCAAATCTTCTCTGATAAACACCATAACCGGGAGAAAAGCACTTGCCAGAACAAGCGGCACGCCAGGCTGTACCCGGCTTATCAATTTTTTCCGAGTGAACCGTCAGATTACTTTTGTGGATCTGCCGGGGTACGGCTTTGCAAAAGTCCCGCTCTCTGTGAGAAGACAGTGGGGACCGATGGTCGAAACGTATCTCAGGGAGAGGAAATCTTTAAGACTCGTCGTGGTCATCCTTGACATACGAAGGGATCCTTCGGGAGAGGATATCGTCCTTACAGACTGGCTTCATCACTACAATGTGAATTTCATTTTCGTTCTCACAAAGATAGATAAAATTTCCAGGAATCAACAGAGAATGCGTCAGCGGCACATTAAAGAACTTCTCGGACTCACCGTGGATCCCGTTCTGTTTTCCGCCCGGACCGGGGAAGGGAAAAATGATGTCTGGAAAGCAATACGTAACGGGGTAGTTCTCAATCCCACCTGAGGCCTGCATGGCTGGCGTGGAGAACGATTTCGCTTGACATGCAGAAGTCGTTTACCTATACTCCCGCTCCCACGGACGCATCACGCGCATTGGCGGTTTCAAGTAAGTGGAGACATGAGGTGAGTTGAGGGGTTGTAGCATATGTGTCTCGGAATTCCCGGCAAGATACTCTCAATTGATGAGCACAAACGTGCCGTTGTCGAAATCAGCGGTGTGCAGAGGGAGGTGCGTCTGGATCTGATTGCTGAGGCAACGGAACCGGGTGATTACGTGATATGCCATGCGGGTTTTGCGATTCACAGGATTGACGAAAACCTGGCACAGGAGTTGTTGGATTGCCTGCGTGAGATTGCGGGAACATGAAGTTCATTGACGAGTACAGAGATCCGTTACTTGCGGGGAAACTGTTGGAGCGCATTGCGAGACTCGCGTTATCGGCCGGAAGACAGATGACCATTATGGAGGTATGCGGCACCCACACCGTCACCATCGGCCGTTTTGGAATCAGAAACCTTCTGCCGGAGAATATCAGGCTTATATCGGGACCGGGCTGTCCGGTTTGTGTGACATCCATTCATGATGTGGATTCTGCCCTGTTTCTTGCCGGAATACCCGGTGTGATTTTCGCCACGTTCGGTGATATGTTGAGGGTACCCGGATCGCAGGGTGTGACTCTGCAAAGGGTGAAGGCTCGAGGGGCGGATATCCGGGTGATTCCTTCCGCAGTTGATTGCATTGAACTGGCCGGGGAGAACAGGACCAAAGAGGTCGTTTTGATGGGGATAGGTTTTGAGACAACATCCCCCACTGTGGCCTCGGTGGTAAGGGATTGTAAAGAAAGAGGTATAAAAAACTTTTCCGTCTTCTCGGTTCATAAAGTCATCCCTCCCGCCCTGAAGGTGCTTGTCGATGATCCCGCACTCAATATTGACGGGTTTCTCTGTCCCGGACACGTAAGTACGATAATCGGGGCAGAGCCGTACACATTTGTTGCCGAGGCGGGCAGTTCGGCGGTAATTACAGGTTTTGAGCCAGTCGACATTCTCGAGGGAATTTTTATGATTCTCGGCCAGATCAGGGAACACAAAAAAACAGTGGCAATCCAGTACAGAAGGGGGGTCAATCCCGAAGGAAACCTCAGGGCAAAAGAGTTATTGAACGACGTGTTCAAGCCTGGAGCGACGTCATGGAGAGGACTGGGAATGATACCGGACAGCGGTTTGTATTTTCGTGAGGCCTATCGGAATTTTGATGCCCGGCTGCGATTCGACATTCCTCCGTTGGAAAGTGTTGAGGTAACAGGATGTCGCTGTGGTGACGTTCTTAGGGGTATCATTTCTCCCCGGGAATGTCCCCTCTTCAAATCGGTGTGCACACCTCTGAATCCTCTTGGTCCCTGTATGGTATCTACGGAGGGGACGTGCTCGGCCTACTATCGTTATCATTAGGATTGCACATTGATGTCTTTGTTCTCATGCGGAGAATGCTTGCGTAAGGAGCTCACCGCCCACACCATGTCTTCCTTATGATCGGTATTTCGGGAAACAGAAGCGGCCATATGTTCATTCATTGCGGTGTGACATTTCGCCTCTATGCGCGTATTTTTTCCAATTGTATGCGGTGGCGTATTCGCACAATGGTAGCGGGTTCTGCATTGCGAAGTGATGATTAAGAGAAAACGGTATATCTTTACGGGAATTGTTCAGGGGGTAGGATTCAGACCCTTCATTCACCGTGTTGCGAAAGAACATTCTCTTTCGGGTTTTGTGCAGAATCGCTCTGATGGCGTAGTGGTTGAGGTTGAGGGGAGTGTTGAAGCTCTGGATGATTTTATCAGAGAGGTCATTTCCCGACCTCCCCCTCTTGCCGATATATCCCGATTTTCCCAGATGGAAGTGGATGTTCTTCAGGATGATGAGTTTCGTATTATCACGAGCAGAAAGGGTGATCGGGGAGAGGTGCACATCGCGCCTGATATTGCTGTGTGTGATGAGTGCCTTCATGAGTTGTTTTCTCCTCCGGACAGGAGGTATCTCTATCCGTTCATCAACTGCACGAACTGTGGTCCCAGATTGACGATCATCAGGGGAGTTCCCTACGACAGGGAAAATACCTCCATGGCGTGTTTCCCTCTCTGTCCGGAGTGTGAAAGAGAGTATGAGAATCCTCACGATCGCCGGTTCCATGCCGAACCCACGGCATGCCCCGTTTGTGGACCGTCTCTCTCTTTTCTGGATAGTGAAGGGAACGTTGTGTCGACGAAGAATCCTGTGCGTGAAGCGAAAGATGCGCTTCTCCGGGGTGACGTGATCGCGGTAAAAGGGTTGGGAGGGTACCATTTGGCGGTTGATGCAACAGACGATATTGCCGTGATAAGGCTGAGGAATCGTAAATACAGAGAAGCCAAGCCGCTGGCGATTATGGTAAAGGACGTTGAACATGCGTCAATGATTGCCCATGTAGGGCAGAAGGAAAAGGACCTTCTGCTTTCCCGTGAGCGGCCCATCGTTCTGGCAAAGAAAAAGGAAAATACGAAAATCTCTCCTCACGTAGCCCCCGGGATGGCTCATTTCGGCATCATGCTCCCTTATACTCCCCTTCATCATATGCTTATGGACGAGAGATTCTTCGCGCTGGTGATGACCAGCGCCAATCACAAGGACGAACCCATTTGCATCGCGAACCGGGAAGCAGTCTCAAGGCTGAGGGGAATTGCGGATTTCTTTCTGGTGCACAACCGGGACATCCTGGTCAGGTGTGATGATTCCATAGCGATGATTGCGGCGGGGAAATCACGGGTATTGAGGCGTTCAAGAGGTCTTTCACCTAAACCTGTCGTACTCGGCGAATCGTATCCTGAAATTCTCGCGCTGGGACCTCAGATAAAATCGACAGTGTGCATAGTGAAAAAGGATTGTGCCTTTCTCAGTCCTCACATAGGAGATATGGAAACACCGCAGGCCAGGGATTTTTTTCATGAGAGTGTATCGGTTCTGCAGACGATTTCCGAGTGCGCGCCGAAAGTGATTGCCTGTGATCTCCACCCCGGTTACTACTCATCACGTGTTTCCCGTGGCATGAGTAACCATATAATTATACCGGTTCAGCATCATCATGCTCATGTGGTGAGCTGTATGGCGGAAAATGCTCTCTCAGGGAAAGTGATAGGTCTCGCCATGGACGGCACGGGATACGGGACCGATGGTCAGGTCTGGGGAGGTGAATTTCTTGTAGCCGACGAGCGGGAGTTTGAGAGGGCCGGACATATCCGTTACTATCTCCTTCCCGGAGGAGAAGCGGCGATACGGGAACCGTGGCGTATTGCGGTGAGTCTTTTACAGGAGGCCTACGGGGGTGCCTGGAGAGAAGTGGCTGAGAGACTGGACCTGATTCCCGAAAAGAGGCACTATGAGATATTCGACCGGGTTATGAAGCTGAAGATCAACAGCCCTTATGCGTCCAGTCTCGGCAGAATATTTGACGCCGTCGCCGCGATCATGGGACTGCGCCGGCATGTGAGTTTTGAGGGACAGGCCGCCATGGAGTTGGAAGCAATTGCGGTGAAGGACACCGATGTGGATCTGCCCTTTGGTTTATTTGAAAAAGAGGGGTTGTTGCTCCTTGATCTCATTCCGTCGATCCGTGAACTTACGGAAGCATTCCTGAGACGTGTCCCTGCAGAAGAGATTGCATTTGCCTTTCATCAAACCCTGCGAAGGGCATTCATCGTCGCGACTGAGACCCTTCGCGAAAAAACAGGATTGCATCGTGTTGTGTTGAGCGGAGGATGTTTTCAGAATCGTGTACTCCTGGAGGGGTGTGTCATGGATCTGGAAGATGCCGGTTTCGAGGTGTATTCCCACTCCCTCGTGCCGACAAACGACGGGGGGATTTCATTGGGACAGGCGGTCTGTGCGGGAGCACGGATAAAGAGAGGCGTGTGAAAAAAGTTCTGACTGGGCGGTTCTGGAAGTGTGAGGGGAACATATATTTTTGAACGATTGAGGAAGGTGTCCGAAGATGCGATATGATAAAATTCTGCTGGAGCATGGGGCAGGCGGATTGCTGATGAGCGAGTTGATTGCCGGCATGTTCCTTCCCAGGTTCGACAACGTGTATCTGGAACGTTTGGAGGACAGCGCGGTCTTTCAGCTGGGTGGCATGAGGCTTTGTTTTTCAACGGATTCGTATGTGGTGGATCCTCTCTTTTTTCCCGGGGGAGATATTGGTTCCCTCGCCGTACATGGTACCGTCAACGATATCGCCGTCTGCGGAGGAACACCCCTTTTTTTAAGTGCCGGATTCATCCTGGAGGAAGGTTTTGATACGGATGATCTGGAGAAGATAGTCGATTCCATGGCAAGGGCGGCAGCGGGAGCAGGTGTCAAGATCGTTACGGGAGACACCAAAGTGGTGGCCAGGGGAGCGGCGGATCGTATCTTTATTAATGTGTCCGGCATCGGTGTCATTCACTATGGAGGGACGATATCTCCCCGGAGCATTGAACCGGGCGATGCGGTGATTGTCAGTGGAACCATCGGTGATCACGGAGCAGCCATATTGAGCGCAAGACAGGAGTTCGGCTTACGCTCCAGCATTCTGTCTGATTCGGCGCCGTTAAACCTGCTCGTGGAAAGTATTTTGAAGGTAAGCCCTGCGATACACTGCATGCGGGATGTGACAAGGGGAGGATTGGGTGCCGTCCTGTGCGAGATCGCGTCTCAGTCACAGTGTTGTGTTGTGATCGAAGAAAAGGACATCCCGGTTCATGACGGCGTGAGGGGGATTTGCGAAATCCTGGGGCTTGACCCCCTGTTCCTTGCCAGCGAGGGGAAAATCGTGGTGTTCTGCCCGCCCGGGGATGCAAAGCGGGTGGTTGACGCAATGAGGTCTCATGATCTCGGAAGAGATACGACCATAATAGGAAATGTGTGTGAGAAGGGTCAGGGTCGTCTCGTGATGAATACTTCAATCGGCGGGTCACGGGAAGTCGATCTTCCCACCGGAGAATTGGTACCCCGGATTTGCTGAGACGATATTCTTTCCCGGAAAAACTCAAAGGGGCATTGGCCTCTTTGTAACCCCAGTGGAGTAAATCATTTAGGGAGTCTGAGGGGCGTGTCCCTCAGAGATAAGTGCAGCCCTGCCCTGGGGGCGGATTGCTTCACTTGTCTTCTTTTGCGGACTCCTCTTCCTTGGCGGCGTCTGTGGCGGCGTCTGTGGCGGCATCTGCGGTCTCCCGCAATTGGGCAATGCGCGTGGATTTATATATCTCCACCGGTTTTTCGTAAAATGGTGTGCGCCATTTGAATATTAGATCGATAGCATCGCTGGGGCAGGCATGTATGCAGACCTCACAGACAATGCAGCGGGCAGGGTAAAATGTAAGCTCGTTCTTTTTCTTCTCAACGGTGATTGAGACTGAGGGACACCGCATTGCACACACGCCGCACATGATGCACTTGTCCTCATTGAAACGTATGTGCCCACGGGCATTCTCGAAAGGTTCCCGCACCTGAACGGGATAGAGCCTTGTGGCATAACCGGTGAAAAGGTTTTTCAGGATGGTCGGTAACATGAATGGCATTCGTTCGCGTGCTCCTTTCGCCTTTTATCTTTCCATGCAGCAGATACACGGATCAATCGAGAGAACGATGACAGGTACATCTGCCAGTTCACAACCCGGTAACATTACCAACAATGAGGGGAGGTTGGCAAAAGTCGGTGTTCTGATTTTCATTCGTTCCAGATTACGTGAGCCGTTTCCTTTTGCGTAATAGAAGAGCTCTCCCCGCGGCGCCTCCACACGCATGACGGCTTCGTTCTTGGGAGGGTTTCCTTTTACCTTCACGGCTATTTCACCTTCCGGCAATTTGCTTAGTGCCTCAAGCTGGAGATCTATGGACTGGAAGATTTCTCTCGCCCTTACCAGGGTACGGGCATAGCAATCCCCTGCGGTTTCCACGACCGGTTCGTAATTGAGATCACCGTAGGCATCGTATTTCGTCAGGCGGGCATCTTCCGGGACGCCGCTCGCCCGGAGTACGGGCCCCACGCACCCCAATTGTATGGCCTGCTCTTTTGTCACCACGCCGATACCCACGGTTCTCTTTTTCACCGTGTAGTCTCTCGTGACGACTTTCACTAACTCATCACTCTCTTTGCGGATTATGTCCAGTGTGTCGATAATGACTTTTTTCTGCTCCGGGGTAATGTCCCGCCGTACACCGCCGATGATGTTCACGGAGGGTATTACCCTGTGTCCGGCAGTCATTTCGAGGAGGTCGAGAACCCGTTCGCGGATGCGCCAGAACTGGAGAAACATGCTTTCGAAACCGAAGGCATCGGCCAAAAGCCCGAGCCAGAGAAGGTGGCTATGGGTGCGTGCCAGTTCCGCCCAGAATGTCCGCAGATACTTTGCCCGGGGTGATATTTCGACGGGCCACAATCTTTCCATCGCTTCTACCACAGACACGCTGTGGATGTAACTGCAGATCCCTCAGACACGCTCACAGAGGTAGATATTCTTGCCGTATTCGTTGAGTTCGCATGCCTTTTCTATTCCCCGATGGGCGTACCCAATGACCGGAACCACCTCTACAACTATTTCGTCCTCGTAGGTGACTCTCAGTTGCACCGGTTCGGGCAGTACCGGATGCTGGGGTCCGAAGGGAACCGTTGTGCGTGCCGCCATTAACTCTCTCCTTTCGACGCATCCTTTTTCGTTTTCAAAAGAGGTGTCACGGGACTGTCCTGCGCTAAAAGCAGGTGCCCGCCGTAATCTATTGCCAGCTCTTTTATCTTCAGACCAAATAATTCTTTCATCTCGTTATCAATTAACACAGTGGCAAGAGTGGTACCCGAGAGACTCACCACCTCTTCGTCCTTTGCCACTTTGTAACGAAGACATATGAGCTCGGTACCGCTGTTTTTGCTGAAGAAATAAGATACTTCCAGCTTATCATCCAGGTCATTGCACACAGCCGTGACAAATTTCGCGCCGTCATCCAGTAATTTCTTGCCTTCGCTCACTATTTCGTTCTTGTTTATTTCTCTTATGCTTTCCATCTCTGTTGCATTACCTCATAGGCTGGCTAATTTCTGTAAGGCCATGACGACACCGTCAATGATGGCTTCCGGACGGACGGAACAGCCGGGGACGTACACATCAACGGGGATTACTTTATCCACACCGCCTAAAATGTTGTAGCAGTTGTGAAAGACACCGGCCGTGGAGGCACATGTTCCGACGGCCACGACTACCTTTGGATCCGGAACCTGATCGTAGAGATTTTTAAGCACCCGGGCGGTGCGCCTGTTTACGGGCCCTGTGATGAGCAGAATGTCGGCGTGTTTGGGGTTACCCATGTTGACCATGCCGAAGCGCTCTACGTCATACAGCGGGGTCAGGCAGGCCAGGACCTCGATATCACACCCATTGCAGGAACTGTTGTCAAAATGAAGAATCCAGGGTGATTTCACTCGTGACGTTTGCATCAAACCCATAGTTATTATGACACCCCCTTGGTGAGATAGATATACGCGATGTTAATGACTCCCAGGAGCAGCCCTATTGACCAGCTTAAACGGACCATCCAGCGGGCAGTCATTCTCGCAGCGATGTTATCGACGAGGAGTTCCAGAAGAAATGCTACCAGCGCAATCAGAATACCTACCCAGAGAGGATTGGCCCAGAAGAGAGAGATGATTCCCAGCAACAGAACAATCTCATACCATTCTGCAAGATGAAAGAGTGCAAAATATGGTCCGGAATATTCGGTGGTTACCCCCTTTACGATTTCCTGATGTCCGTGATGTGAGGTGGCAATGTCGAATGGGGATTTGCGCATCTTGATAGTCAGCACGTAAAGGACTGCAAGGAATAATGGCCACAGTGAAAAGAGCAGAGGTTTATCCTGTTTAAAGATTTCACTGATGAGAAAACTTCCGTTCTGCGCGTAGACTCCTATCGCGAACAGCAGAAGAACGGGTTCATATGCCATGATTTGCAGCAATTCTCTGTTGGCTCCGAAGTGTGCGTAGGGAGATTTTGTACTGAAGCCTCCCAGAACCAGTGACACACCGGCAAAGCCTAAAAGGAAAACTAAGAGGAGGATATCTGATTTCAACACAAGGAATATCAAGCTTACGACCATGAACACCAGGTATCCGTAGATCCAGATGAATTGAAGCCTGCTTACGGCGATATGTTCCTTGCCCAGGAGTTTAAAGAAATCGTAAAAAGGCTGGATGACGGGAGGGCCGTAACGACCCTGCAGTCGCGCGGTGATTTTACGGTCGATACCGAACAGTAGACCACCGGCGAGAGGAGCGCCGACTAACGTTGCGAAGACAAGAATGAACTGCTCTAACATATGACGATCACCCCACATCCAATCATAATGACCAACAGTACAATGGCTATTGTATTTGCCCAGGGATTCACTTTCTTCTCACCGAGTGAACTCTGGAAATAGTAACCGCCTAAAAGGAATTTGGTTTTCTGATCCGCTTCCGCCGACCACTCGTCGGTATCGGTACCGCCGACCTGTTCGCCGCACAGGTATACCGGCCGCAATTCCGTGGGTTTCAGCCCGATTAACAGGAGAGGCAGGAGCAAAGCGACGACTAAGATCAGATAGAGCGGCCAAATGGGAAAGAGACCCAAAATGTCCCTTTGTATGAAAGAAGCGCTTGTCAGCACCAGATTGTTCCACCCGATTGCGAAGATTTGATTCCCTGAAACAACGTTGTTCGTCGCATCAAGGAGGAAATTCTGGTAAATCGGGCCGACCCCGATACCCACGGCAAAGATTCCGATAAGTAATGTCCACAGCGGGGCTGAATAACTCAGGGACAGTCGCTCGAGGGGCCATCCCAGTTTGGGAAGCACCTGAAGCAGTCTCCCCAGCCACTTTGTCCAGAAGACAATCGTAAGCGTACTTGCCAACACGAAGAGAATGGCCGCCAGAGGTACCATGTATGCCGCCTCAAGGGCAATCCACTTTCCCAAGAGCATGCCGAAAGGCGGGAGAAACATAGAAAGAATACCTACTGCGGTGATGAGAGTTGTGAGAGGTGCTTTGGCGGCGAGCCCCTCCATATCTTCAATTTCGCGGCTCCAGATTTGATGTTCGATTGTACCCGCACAGAGAAAGAGGAGACCTTTTGATATGGCATGAAAGATGATGAGCAAAATCGCTGCGGCCACGGAGAGGGGCGTATTAATACCGGTACAGGCAATGATAAGTCCCAGGTTGGCTATCGTTGAGTAGGCGAGAACCCGTTTCCCCGTTGTCTGGCTGATGGCAAGCGCTGATGTCGCGAAGAAAGTGAATGCACCGGCAATTGCGATGGCTATGCTCAGATAAGTTCCGGCGAAGGCAGGTGCGAGCCTGAGCACGAGGTACACGCCCGCTTTGACCATTGTGCTGGAATGGAGCAGTGCGGAAACAGGCGTAGGCGCTACCATGGCTCCCAAAAGCCAGCTCTGGAAGGGCATCTGGGCTGCTTTCGTGAATCCGGTGTAGCAGAGGAGGGCAACCGGCAAGAGAACTACCGAAGCCTGGATTCCGCCTCCTATCAGGGTCTGAAGCGAAAGTGCGGATGATCCGCCCTGAGTAACGTACAGATAAATAATGGCAAGTATGAATGCCGTTCCGCCCGTGGCATTCATCCAGAGAGCCCGGGCGGCGTTATTGATGGCTTCCTGCGTTCTGTCGTGGGAAATGAGCTGGTAACAACAGAGCGTGGTGACTTCCCAGAAGAAATAAAGCCAGAACAGGTTATTGGCGAATACAAGACCGTTCATGGCTCCCAGGAACAGGACAAGCCAGAAGAGGAACCTGGATTGCCTTGATTTTGTGAGATGAGCGTGATGCTCGTGATCGTACATATACCGCAGGGCGAAAATGCAGATAAGAGAACCTATTATTGAAATAATGAGGGTCATCACAAGGGACAGATGATCCACAACGAAAGCCGGTGAAAGTTCTAAATGGGCCTTCATGATAAATTCAAAGTAGGCAAGGGGGACAAGCTGGGTAAAAGCGAATATCACCACGAGCCAGTTTCTCAGGGTAAAACCTATGTAGAGGTAAAATAAAAGAATGGCGTAATCCAGGATTGTGATGAACAGTCCCCAGTTCACACCTTCTGGAGTATACGTAAAAGGACCGTTTATTGAGAGCAGCACGCTGTTCACAATGAGGGCAATCGATGTGGCAACCACGACGACATTGCGTGCATAGTAATTACGAATCGCCAGAATGAGAAGTCCCGCCGCGACCGGTAGCAAGATGGCAATTGCCATCATTTCGTCAATCAATGTTCTACCTCCTTAACCAATTACTAAGAGATGTCCTTGACTCTGTACTTCTTCTTGCCGATACATTGGATAAAGACCACTGGGAGGATTCGTTTTACCCTGATTGGTTTTTGTACGATTTGAATTTCCTGCGATGAGTATTCTCTCTGTGAATCCTTCCCGCTGGGTCTGATAAACGGGATTGTTCGCCGCATTGTGGCATGTACGGGTTGAATCCAATTTATTTTCGAATACTTGACCGTGCCCTCCTCTTATAGTTCTGTTACTGGTTTTAGATTCGTACTGCTCATCAAATCAATTCTACTTTTCGATTCAGAGGCATATCCCCGGTAAAATGGGAAGGACACCAAGACGAAGGATGTATATAGTGATCATGTTGCCCTGGTGAGTGAAAACAGAGCAAATATTTTAATGAACATTGCGTTCAACAAATTTCGTGCTCTATTACTTTAAGTGGTGTTTTAAGTCAAGCGAAAAATGCCCCGCGTGCGGTTCAACCGGTTGGCAACTGCGTTGTATATATAAGAGTTTATTCATTAATTAATCTACCAATAATTTTCGCATCCTGACAGTATGTTCATGTTCTTAGTTGCGAAGGGAACTCTGTGAGTTTTTTGTCGCTTTACCTCTTGACTTTCAAAAGAAATGTGGTATCAGAGTGGCCGCCTTAAGATGCATGAGAAGCAGCTGCGGGAGAGCTTTTTATAAAAATGAAGAAAGATGCATAATCTTTCGTAACCATTCACAAACGATAGGAGATGGAGCATTGTTCAAGATAGTAGAAAAGTCATTTTTACAGGACATTGTTGTCAGAATGGTCATTGAGGCACCTGAAGTCGCCCGCAAGAGAAAACCCGGTCAGTTCATTGTTCTGATGATCGATGAGCAGGGAGAGAGAATCCCGTTGACTATAGTCGATTCTGACAGCGAAAAGGGAACTCTCACGATCATCTTTCAGATTGTGGGTAAGACGACGGCGAAACTTGCCGATATGAAAGTGGGGGATCACATCTTGCACGTACTTGGCCCCCTGGGTCATGCGACTGAAATAAGTAATTTCGGCACGGCCGTGGTTGTGGGGGGCGGCGTCGGCATCGGTGTGGCGTATCCTATTGCGGCGGCACTCAAAAAGGCGGGAAATAAGGTTATTTCAATCATCGGTGCGAGGACAAAGGATATTTTGATCCTCGAAGACGAAATGAAGAATGTGAGTGACCGGCTGCTTGTGGCAACAGACGATGGGAGTTACGGTTTTCATGGTTTTGTGAGTGCTGTTCTCCAAAACCTCATCGATTCCGGAGAGAAAATTGATATCGTTTTCGCCATAGGACCAGTGCCGATGATGCGGGTTATTGCCAACCTGACGAAACCGTACGGTTTAAAGACGATCGTGAGTCTCAACCCGATTATGGTGGACGCGACCGGAATGTGCGGAGCCTGCCGTGTTGCAGTGGGTGGAAAAACGAAATTCGGATGTGTGGATGGACCGGAGTTTGACGGCCATGAAGTTGACTTTGGGTTATTGATGAGCCGCCTCAGGACGTATGCTGATCAGGAAAAACAGGCGATGGAAAATTACAGGTGTGAGAGCCATGGAAAATAAGGAAAAGACTGAAAAAAAAGAGAAGAAGGAAAAGATTCCCCGACAGGCTATGCCTGAACAGGACCCCAAGGAACGGATTCATAACTTCGACGAGGTTCCCTATGGGTATAATGCGGAACTCGCCATGATGGAAGCGAAACGCTGTATTCAGTGCAAGAAACCGAGTTGCGTGGCAGGTTGTCCTGTAGATGTGAAGATTCCAGAATTCATCAAGCTGATTGCCGAAGGAAAGTTCATTGAGGCTGCCTGGAAGCTCAAAGAAACCAATGCTCTTCCCGCTGTGTGCGGGAGGGTTTGCCCGCAGGAGGATCAGTGTGAAAAAGTGTGTATCCTGGGAAAGAAGGATGAGCCGGTAGCGGTTGGCAGGCTTGAACGCTTTGCGGCTGATTTTGAGCAGGACTCCGGCAATATAGTGATACCTGAGAAAGAGTCCCCAACGGGCAAAAAAATCGCTGTGGTGGGGGCCGGTCCGGCGGGACTCACGATTGCCGGTGATCTGATCAAGTTAGGGCATGAAGTGACGATTTTCGAAGCCCTCCATAAAGCGGGGGGCGTGTTGATTTACGGAATTCCCGAGTTTCGTCTTCCCAAGGCAATCGTCGATGCGGAAGTGAATTACCTGGAAAAGCTGGGTGTTAAGATAGTAAGGAACGCCGCCATCGGAAGATTGAAGACGGTGGACGACCTCTTTGCAGAAGGGTTCCATGCGGTGTTTCTGGGCGTGGGTGCCGGTGCACCTGTGTTTATGAATATTCCCGGTGAAAACTTGAGCGGTATCTATTCTGCGAATGAGTACCTCACGAGGTCAAATCTGATGAAGGCCTATCTGTTCCCCGAATTTGATACGCCCATTGTGAGAGGTAAAAATGTGGCCGTCATCGGTGGCGGGAATGTGGCCATGGATTCTGTAAGAACGGCACTCCGTCTGGGAGCGGACAATGCTTATATCATCTACCGCCGTACAGAGGTGGAAATGCCCGCAAGGATTGAGGAAGTCCATCACGCAAAGGAGGAGGGCGTGCAGTTCAAGCTCCTCCATGCGCCTGTTGAGTATATCGGCGATGAAAACGGCTGGGTAAGGCAGATGAAATGTATCCGCATGGAGCTTGGCGAACCGGATGCGTCGGGAAGACGGAGTCCTATTCCCATCAAGGGATCGGAATTTATCATTGACGTGGATACCGTGGTGGTTGCCATCGGGACGATGGCCAATCCCGTCATACAGGCAACAACTCCGGGTCTGGAAGTGAATAAGCGGGGATATATCGTAACGAAGGGCGAAACCGGTGAGACCACCCGTGAGGGTGTGTATGCAGGTGGGGATATCGTCACCGGATCGGCAACGGTCATCCTTGCTATGGGAGCGGGAAGGCAGGCAGCCAAGGCGATTCATGAGCATGTAATGGCGAAGGGCTGATATTTTCATGACCATTCTGTAAAAAAGGGGCCGAAGTCAATGGACTTCGGCCCCTTTTCATTATGGTGCATAATATCGGTGAAATGTTTCTCAGTGGTGTTCTTCCATGGCACCGCCTATGTACATCATCGACAACAGCATGAAAACCAGGGTCTGGATCAGGGAGATGAAGATTTTCAGTACCAGTATCGGCAGCGGGACGAGCAGGGGAACGAGTATGAAAAGCACCGCCACGACGATGTGCCCACCTTCAATGTTCCCGAAGAGTCGAACCGACAGAGAAAGAGGACGGGAGAGGTGGCTCACGATTTCAATAGGCAACATGAGGGGGGTCAGCCACCACACCGGTCCCATGAACTGTTTGATGTATTTTACCCCGTGCACTTTGACACCGACGATGTGAGTCATGAAAAAGACGATGATGGCCATCGATACGGTTACGTTCAGGTTAGACGTGGGGGATTCGAATCCGGGAACAAGACCTAAAAGATTCGAGGTAAGTATGTACAATCCCAGGGTGGCGATAAGAGGGAAGAACCTTCTTCCTTCGTGGCCCATGGTATCGGTCAGGAGACTGTCGAGACCGCTGATGATGACTTCCATGACATTCTGAAACCTGCTTGGATAAATATCAATGCGGCGTGTCGCTAAAAAAGAACACAGGGCGAGGAAAGCCATGACGAACCAGGCGTACATGATGTGCGATGGAATGAAGTGGTTTTCAAGGAAAGACAGGGCATGCATCTCTTTTTATCTAACCTCCTCAAGGCAGTTTTTTTTTGAGAATGTTGTGACGACGGTGAAGACAACATTGACGACGACGAGGGAGAGACCAGCCAGTAACCCTATAATGTCCACAAGCCCCCCTGTGATGATGAAGTAGAGGATAACCGCCGTGATGCCGAACCTTATGTAGTATTTGAACATCATGGACGATTTCGAACTGTCTGAAAGGCTTGAGAACACCTTTCGGAGATCCCGGCCGAGCCAGTGGAAATTCACGATGCTGATAAGACCTCCCAGAAGCACTCCCAGGGTGAACTGTTGAGACAGGAAGATGAAGCTGGGCGCAAGGATTATTCCCAGAATGATCCAGTTTGTGAGCTCAAGCTTCTTTTGGAGGGGGTCTTTTTCTGTGCGGTTCACTTTTCAGACACTTGATTACCGGTTTTTCCTCAGGAAAATTTGTTTTTATCAAAACATATAAGTTCCTGAATCCTGCAATGATACCTATGATCAGAAAGAGGAGCGTGAGCGTGTAACCCGTATCAAACTTCCTGTCAAGGTAATAGCCAAGATAGAGACCACCGAAGATCGTCAGTACCATGGCAATACCGATGCTGCTGGCATATGCCAACTGGATTACCGCTTTCCTCGTTGCCTTATCCATGCGCATTTGCGTGGCGCTCTTAACATGAATGGTTGGGGAAGTCAAATAAAAAAACTTTTTCCGACCTTTCTGTACCACTCTATCGTTTTTCTCAATCCATCCCGGAGGTTTGTCTTTGCACTGAATCCGAATTCGTCGATGGCCCTCGCCGTATTTAACATTCTCCGGGGCTGGCCGTCAGGTTTTGTTTCGTCCCATGTGATTTTGCCTTTGAAACCGGTCAGATCGGCAATCAGCCCGGCAAGATCTTTTATTGATATCTCGAATCCTGCGCCGATATTGACCGGATCGCTTTTGTTGTACTGTTCCGCAGCCAGGATGATGGCCTCGGCGGCATCTTCCACGTAGAGAAACTCCCGGGTGGGCTTTCCGGTTCCCCACACGATGATCTCTTTTTCGTTTTTCATGGTGGCATCGATGCACTTCTTGATGAGTGCGGGGATGACATGAGACGAGCGGGGATCAAAGTTATCGCCCGGTCCGTAGAGATTGACCGGGAGGAGGAATATGGAATTGAAACCGTACTGCTGGCGGTAGGCCTGTGATTGCACAAGCATCATTTTTTTTGCGAGACCGTACGGGGCATTCGTTTCCTCGGGATACCCGTTCCATATGTCATCTTCCCTGAAGGGGACGGGGGTGAATTTCGGATACGCACAGATCGTTCCTATGGCCACAAACTTTTCGATTTTTCTGAGAAAGCCTTCGTGGATCAGATGGGCTCCCATGATCAGGTTTTCATAGAAGAGGGTTGCCGGGTTTTCCCTGTTGTAGCCGATGCCGCCGACATTTGCCGCCAGGTGAATGACAATGTCCGGGTTCCTGTCGTCATACATCCTCTTTATCTGATCAACATAGGTGAGGTCATAGTCGGAAGAACCGATGGCGTCGATGGAACGGCAACCTGAATCTTTGAGTTTCTGCACAAGGTGCGTTCCCAGAAAACCCGTTCCCCCGGTGACGGTAATCCTCTTATCCTTCAGCAACATGGTGATGTGACGATCCTTTCTTTTTCTCACCGCATCAGCGTATTTCACAGTGGGCATATCCCGCGTCTCTGAGGGTTTTTTCTTTCTTCGCCAGTTCCATGTCCGCCGCGATCATCATATCTATCAATTGTTCGAAACTCACCTTTGATGTCCATCCCAGCTTTTCTTGCGCTTTGGACGCGTCGCCCTGAAGGATATCCACCTCCGTAGGCCGGAAGTATTTCGGGTCGATGACGACATGGTTCCTGTAGTCGAGATCGAGTTTCTGAAACACCTTTTCCAGGAATTCACGGACCGAGTGGGTTTTCCCCGTGGCGATAACGTAATCATCCGGTTCGTCATGCTGGAGCATGAGCCACATGGCGTCCACATAATCCCCGGCATATCCCCAGTCT
Organism: Deltaproteobacteria bacterium; assembly: GCA_016874835.1. Taxonomy (GTDB): domain Bacteria; phylum Desulfobacterota; class Syntrophia; order Syntrophales; family UBA2185; genus VGTB01. The sequence continues at coordinate 21,841 of VGTB01000008.1, forward strand.
CTCTTCGCCTCCAGGTTTCCCAGATAGAGCTTGTCTTTGAGACCCAGCTTGATCTGTGTGGCCGCCCTGGTGATTTTCCTTGTCACGAAGGTCTCTCCGCGGCGGGGTGATTCGTGGTTGAACAGAATCCCGTTGCACGCGAAAATCCCGTACGCTTCCCGGTAATTTTTCACCATGTGGTATGAGTAGACCTTCGCCGCTGCATAGGGACTTCTGGGCTGGAAAGGGGTAAGCTCGTTCTGGGGGGGCGGGGCCGATCCGTACATCTCACTTGACGATGCCTGGTAAAACTTTGCGTGTATCCCGGTTTTACGGATGGCTTCCAGGATACGGAGCGTGCCGAGAGCCGTGACGTCTCCCGTATACTCCGGCATGTCAAAGCTCACCCTCACGTGACTCTGAGCACCCAGGTGGTAGATTTCATCGGGGCGGATGGCGCTCATCAGATCCGTCAACTGTCCCGACACGGAGAGATCCCCGTAGTAAAGATAAATTCGGGCGTCAGGGTCATGGTAGTCCCTGTACAGATGGTCAATGCGGTCCGTATTGAATGTGCTCGACCTGCGGATGAGTCCGTGAACTTCATATCCTTTCCCGAGCAAGAGCTCCGCCAGGTAAGATCCGTCCTGACCCGTAATACCGGTTATGAACGCTTTTTTCATGGTAACACTCCTCAGACTTTGTAGTACTCCCTGTACCATTTCAGAAAGTGTTTTATCCCGTCCTCTATCGGTGTCGTTGGTTTAAAGCCGACATCCCTCGTGAGGTCATCGATATCCGCGTATGTCGCCGGCACATCTCCCGGCTGTATGGGGAGCATGTTCATTTTCGCCTTCCTGCCCAGTTGCCTCTCGAGTATGCGAATGAATTCCAGGAGCTTAACGGGGTTGTTGTTCCCGATGTTGTAAATTCTATACGGGGCAAAACTCGTGGCGGGGTCGGGACGGTTACCGAGCCAGTTCGGATCGGCCTGGGGAATCTTTCCGGCTACCCGGAACACGCCCTCCACCACATCGTCGATATAGGTGAAGTCCCTGCTCATTTTTCCCTCGTTGTACACGTCAATGGACCTGCCTTCCAGGATGGCTTTGGTGAACAGAAACAGTGCCATGTCGGGTCTTCCCCAGGGCCCGTACACCGTGAAGAACCTCAATCCCGTGCAGGGAAGCCTGTAGAGGCTCGCATAAGTATGGGCCATGAGTTCGTTCGCTTTTTTCGTGGCTGCGTAGAGACTGATGGGATGATCAACGTTATGGTGGACAGTAAAGGGCATCCGGGTATTCGCGCCGTAGACGGAGCTTGACGACGCGAAAATCAGGTGTGCGCATTGGGAACGCCTGCAGCCTTCCAGGATGTTGAGAAAACCCGTAAGGTTGCTGTCTCCGTATGCGTGGGGATTTATCAGTGAGTATCTGACTCCCGCCTGAGCGGCCAGGTGGATGACGATCTCCGGTTCGTCCTTCTCAAAAAGGGAAAGGATACGTTTTTGGGAGATGTCGGTTTTGATGAAGCGAAATGCCGGAGAGTCTTTCAGGATGGCCAGTCGCGCCTTCTTCAGATTGACGTCGTAATAGTCGTTCAGGTTATCAACGCCCGTTACGGTATGGCCGGCATCGAGAAATCGCCTGGCTACGTAAAATCCGATGAAACCCGCGGCTCCTGTCACTAAGATTTTCCCCATCGAGTTACCCTTTATTCGAGATCATAAGCGCCAGTATTGAATCCCCAGCCTCTGCACTTCCTGCAGATCGAAAATGCCTTTCACATCAATCAGGACGTGGCAATCGTCACGGCAGAGTGCGTTAATTTCCGACAGGCCAAGGTCCCGATAAGCTTTGTGGGCAACGGCGACGATTACCGCGTTGACGTTACGGATGTCTTCAAGACGAACGAGGGTGATCCCGTAAAGGCGATATGCCTCTTCGGCGCTTGCCAGAGGATCGTGAATAAGCGTCTCCACTCCGTAATCCTTCAGTTCTCTCACAATGTCGATTACCTTCGAGTTGCGCAAATCCGTAATGTTTTCTTTAAACGTGAGTCCCAGAATCGCCACCCGTGAGTCAAGAACCTGCTTCCCCGCACCGATAAGCTGTTTTATCGTCTGTTCGGCGATATATTTCCCCATGCCGTCGTTTATGCGACGGCCTGCAAGGATTATTTCCGGGTGATAACCGATGCTTTCCGCCTTATAGGTCAGGTAGTACGGGTCCACACCGATGCAATGTCCTCCCACGAGACCCGGGCGGAACGGCAGGAAATTCCATTTTGTCGCCGCCGCCTCGCGGACTTCCATGGGATCTATGCCCATGCGGTTGAAGATGATGGACAGTTCGTTCATCAGGGCGATGTTGAGGTCCCGCTGGGTGTTCTCAATCACTTTCGCCGCTTCTGCCACCCTGATGGAAGAGGTCTGATGAATGCCCGCCTCCACTATCCGCCCGTAAATGCGGGTGAGGAGTTCAAGTGTGTGCGGGTCCGATGCGGACACAACCTTGGTAATCTTGTCTAAGGTGTGCTCCTTATCCCCCGGATTGATCCTCTCCGGGGAATATCCGACCGTGAACCCGTTCCCCAGTTTCATTCCCGATTCCTTCTCGAGAATGGGAACGCAGATGTCTTCGGTAACACCCGGATAGACCGTTGACTCGAAAACGACACATGAGCCGCGGCTCAGTTTCCTGCCGACAATTTCCGCGGCATTCCTGACGGCCATGAGGTCGGGAATGCGGGAGTGATCGATAGGTGTGGGTACAGCAATGATGATGAGCCGGCATGTCGAGAGCGCACCCGCGTCGGAGGTGAAATCCAGAGAGACTGATTTCAAATCCTCTTTTGAAAGTTCGAGGGTTGAATCGTATCCTTCTCGGAGCTCGGCGATACGGGCGGTTTTGATGTCGTACCCTATGACCGTGAAGTGTCTTGCCAGGTGCACTGCCAGGGGCAGGCCGACATACCCGAGACCCACCACGGCGATTTTTTCCGTGCGGTTGATAAATGATGAAAAGGCGGGGATGGTATTCATATCACAACCTTCTTGCGTTTTTTTATTTCAGCGTTTCCTGAAATTCCTTCGCCTCCACTCTTTCTTCAGGCAGGCGGGACTCTACAACAATACCCTTTCAGTGTCAAAATTTCATTACAGCGTCTTCAGTGACCTCGCGCACGCGTCGAGAGTTTTTTCAATGTCTTCATCCGTATGGGCAAGGGAGAGAAAGGACGCTTCGAACTGGGATGGTGCAAGGCTGACGCCGTTTGCCAACATGTTCCGGAAATAGCGGGCATAGAGTTCGGTATCGCTTTTTGCCGCACCCGCGAAGTCGTAGACCTCGTGTCCCGAGAAGAAGACGGTAAACATGGAGCCTGTCCTGTTGATGCAGACGGGGATTTGTGTATGGTCGAAGAGCTTTTGCAGTTCGTTGCATAGGAGGGATGTCTTTGTATTGAGTATGTCGTAATTTCCCTCGTTTCTCCGGAGAATGTTCAGTGTCGTGATGCCGGCTGCCATGGCCATAGGGTTCCCCGAGAGGGTCCCTGCCTGATAGACGGGACCGGATGGTGCCAGTTTTTCCATGATTTCCCCTTTTCCCCCGAACGCACCGACGGGAAGCCCCCCGCCGATGATTTTTCCCAGACAGGTGAGATCTGGATTAATCCCCACTAAGTTCTGAAAGCCGCCGTAGGTGAGCCTGAAGCCTGTAATCACCTCGTCGAATATAAGGAGTATGCCGTATCTCCGGGTAATGTCCCTGATGGTTTCCAGGAAACCGTGCCGCGGGAGTATCACCCCCATGTTTCCCGCTACCGGTTCGATGATGACGCATGCCAGATCCGGTCCGTGCATGTCTATCGCCTTGATGAAAGTATCGGTATCGTTGTAGGGGACAGTAATGGTCAATGCTGCCAACTGGTGCGGAATGCCGGGACTTCCCGGAATGCCCAGCGTCGCCACACCGGAGCCGGCCTTCACCAGGAGAGAATCGGCGTGGCCGTGATAACAACCTTCGAATTTGATGATCTTTTCCCTGCCGGTGTATCCCCTGGCGAGTCTGATGGCGCTCATCGCTGCTTCTGTGCCGGAGCTGACCATCCTGACAAGTTCAACGGAAGGGAAGGCATCGACGATCAGTTTTGCCATTTCGACTTCCAGTGCCGTGGGCGCCCCATAGCTGGTTCCTTTTTCCGCGGCCTCCTGAACGGCGGCGGTGACCTCGGAGTGGCGGTGCCCTAAAATCATAGGGCCCCAGGAGCAGACGTAGTCGATGTATTCACGTCCCTCCACGTCGTAGATTCTCGATCCGGCAGCCCTGGCGATAAAGACGGGATCTGATTGAACTGCCTTGAATGCCCTGACGGGGCTGTTCACGCCACCGGGTATATACCTGAGAGCCTCTTCAAAGAGGGATTGTGAAGATTTATCAGTCATCGGGAAAATACTCCATGCTGCTTTTTTTATATTCCTCCTCACTCATGAGGACCATAAAGTCTTTAATGCCTGTTGCAGAGGAAAGTTCCTGAATCACGGTGTCCATCTCCCCCTCGCGGAAATGCACCATCGTAAAGATATTGTACGTTCCCTCGAAAGGGGGATCACGCTGGTAGCAGTGGGTAACCTGGTCAAATGAAGACAGGATACGTCCGGCGGTATCGCACTTTTCCGGGGGGACCGCCCAGATGACCATGGCATTCTGCAGGAAGCCCGCTTTCTGATGTCTCAGCACGGCGCCAAACTTCCGGATGATGCCTTTCTGCATAAGGTCGCGGGTGATGGCGATCGTTTCTTCCTCGCCCATGCCGGCCCGCTCTCCGATCACCTTGAATGGTCTCTCTGTCACGGGGATGTCCATCTGAATGAAGCGGGAAATGTTCTTTTCTTTCTCTTTTATCATAAGTCTCTCTGTCAAATAAGGAATTTCACATTATCATAAAGAAAAACACGGGGTCAATCCATGGTTGTGATATTTTATTCTGCTGCGGGAGGAAGCGAAAAATGTCTTGACAAAATTTCATCCCTGAGTACAGTACGCCGTAGCAAAACGAAGGGAAGAAAAAAGAGCCGGTTTTCCCCGGATGATTGAATCTGTGGAAAAGAGGGAAGAGATGATCGGAGAAAGGAGGTGAATGAGCGCACGTGTGAGAGTGGCACGTCAGTGCCGGAAAAAACCCTTAGAAAAGGAGAAAGAAAATGAGAGAAACGTTCGTAAATGTGATTGTGTGTATGTTAGTGACTATGGTATTGGCCCCGTGGGCAATGGCAGCCGCACCTGCTCCTGCTGCACCTGCCGCAACAATTGATTACACGAAGGCGATTGTTCTGGGATGCAGTCTTTTAGCAGTCGGTATTGCCATGGGATTCGGTACGATTGGTACGGGTGTTGGAATGGGTCATGGGTTGAGCGGTGCAACGAGCGCCGTCGGCAGAAATCCGGAGGCCCAGGGAAAGATTCTGCTCACCATGATGGTCGGTCTGGCGATGATTGAATCACTGGCAATCTATGCACTGGTTATCGCATTGGTCGTTCTCTATGCCAACCCGCTGCTGAAGTTCGCCGGCATGTAGGAAAGCGGTATCATTTACATAAGGGAGGGGGAGCGCGACAACGACTTCAACTCCCTTTTTTTATTCAAAATCCTGTGTGGGAGTGATTTTCGACCGAAGTGCCTTTTGCAGCGATCGGTCGTGTTTGTCTTTCAGGATCTTTTCTTTCGCGCGCCTTGAGCGGCGTCTTTTCTGTCTCTTTATCTTTTCTACGCGTTGTTTCTCCGCAAGCACCTTGCCCTGCTGTATCCTCTCGATCCTGTCGAGGAGGAGTCTCCTTGCCAGAAAGCGGTTCAGTGCCTGAGACCGTGACTGCTGGCACTTTACGGCCAGTCCCGAGGGTATGTGGAGAAGCTGTACACATGAGGAAGTCTTGTTTACCTTCTGCCCTCCGGGTCCCGAGGAACGGACGAAGGTCTCCCGGAGATCATCTTCCGCAACGCCGAGGCGCTCCATCCGTGCCAGCAATGCCCTTTCTTTTTCCTGTGAGACGTTAAACAGGCTCATTTTAAATGCATAGCTCCACGACATCGCCGTCCTGGAGGATATAGTCTTTCTGTATCATCTGGCCTTCACGGACAGACTTGCCCCATACGCGGGCGTATTTCAACTTATGCAGAAAATCGTTATGCACCGCTCCCGCGAGATCTAAAAGAGTGCTTCCCGCAGGGAGGATGAAGGGTGCCGTCATATCCGGTTTCCTGCCCGGGGCTTTCGTGTACACACGGATTATTTCCGAAAGGCTGAAGAGTTTGTCGAGAAACGCCATGATATTATGGCCGGTAAGGGAGGAGATGCCCATGCAGGGGAGGGTAATGCCGGAGAGCTCTAAAAACACGTCCAGGTTTTCTCTGTCTTCCGGGCGATCCATCTTATTTGCCACGACGAACATTTTTTTGACTTTTGGTGGTTTCTTCAGGTTTTCCGGAATAATGCATGCCTGGGAAAAAAGACGAAATGAATGAAGAATTTCCATTGTATCTTCCCACTGCTGTATCGGGTCGGCGGAAAGATCGAGAAGGATGACCATAATGTCGGCACGTCTTATCAGATCGGTGAGTGCGGGATCCGTGTAATCTTTCGTGACAGGAGGAGTATCGATGAGCTGGAACTGGATGTTTTCGTAGTGCGCCATACCCGGCGTCGGTTTATGGGTGGTGTGGGGGAAGTCCGCCACTTCGGGTGACGCATTGGTAATCAGTTTGACCAGAGAGGACTTGCCGGTGTTGGGCGGACCGATAATGACGACCTGCGCAGCCCCTTCCTTTTCTATTTCGTAGGGAGATTTCTGCCTTGCCGCACCTTTTTTCTTCTGCGCCTGATCCCTGAATTTTGAGATGCGTTCGCGGAGCATGGCCTTGAGCTTGTCCGTACCTTTATGTTTCGGCATGATGGCCAGCATCTCTTCCAGTGCCTCTATCTTATCCTCGGGCGTACTGGCTTTCCGAAATCTCTGTTCCGCCTCAAAGTACTGCGGGGGCAGATTCGCAGGCATTTTCCCTTTTCCCCTTCCTCCGTTTTCCCGCGTGATGCATCCACACGTTTCACCCCGTCATTGGCAACACGCTGAAGCAATCTCACAACATGTTGATGATGTGAGCGATTGCCGTATCATGTGTGTGCCCCGCCATGACGGAGAGACTGTTGTGAAAAGATTTGTGATACAGTGGGCACATTTACTCACAGGTTCGGCGAAATATCAAGGGCCTGTTTTTGGTGAATTGGATCTATGGCGAGTGGGTATTACATTCCCGAGTTTCGAGATGTGTGGATCAACGCTGCCGGCCGTTCTGTGATGGTATCTTCTTTTGTTCAGAGAGAATAGACCTGGTCGCCGACGAAGTTGATCCAGTGCTGTTTAAGGACCTCCGTGGCCTCGTCAATCTTGTCGACGCCTAAAATCACTATCGTTTCTTTCCCGATTCTGTCTATCGTGGTGTAGAGGTAGAGGATGTTGATTTCCGCCTTGCTGAGGGGTTTGATAATCGCATTGAGCCCGGCCGTATGAGCGGGTACTTCGAGGGCCAGGACCGGTGTCAGTTCGTATTTGATATGGGCGCTGTCGAATACCGCGGCGGCCCTCTGCGGGTTATTGACCACGAGGCGGATGATACTGTCTTCCAGTGAGCTTGCCGCCAGAACCGCTTTAATAGTGATACTTTCCTTGTCGAGCACGTCGATGAGTTTCGTCAGTGATCCGGGGACATTGGGTAATTGAACGGAAATTTGCATTACGGCCATTGCAGGAACTCTCCCCTCTTATTTATTTCAGATAATCATAACCGGCGGCGAAGGCCCTTCTGTTCGTTTCCGCGACGGCTTTTTTCTTGTCGCCCAGGATGGTCTCCAGGCTGTTCAGATAGGTCTCCGGCGGTATCATGCCGATCTTCTTCAACAGGGCCCCTATCATGACGACGTTGGAGGCTCTCGGATTTCCTATCTTCTCTGCGATCTCTCCTGCGGGTATCTCGTAGACGGTGATGTCTTTTCTGTTGGGCCTGGCGTCGGTGATTGATGAGTTGATCAACATGATACCGTTGGAAGCAATTCTGTTCTGGAACGTCTGTACGGAGGGGTTGTTCATCGCCACGACGTATTCAGGCTCGGAGGCCACGGGTGAGGCAATTTCCTCGTCGGCGACGGAAACGGTACAGTTTGCGGTTCCTCCCCGTACCTCGGCCCCGTACGAAGGCAAATAGGTTACGTGATAACCCGCATTCATGGCGCCATGGGCAAAGGTGTACCCGATCATCATCACTCCCTGTCCTCCAAAGCCTGAGAATATGGTCTTCACCAGCATGGCGCTACTTTCCTTTCTTTTTTTCCGGAGCGGTCACATCTTTCAATACCCCTAAAGGATATTCCTTGACCATCACTTCGTCAATCCATTTGCAGGAGTCGATGGAACTCATTTTCCAGTTTGTGGGGCATTGAGAGAGTATTTCGATCATCGAAAAACCGACCCCATCGATCTGATATTGAAATGCTTTTTTAATGGCTTTTTTCGTCTTCACGATATTTGCAGGGGAGTTCACCGCGCATCTTTCCACGTATTTTACCCCCGGAAGAAGACACAGGATTTCACTCATTTTTATGGGATATCCATCGAGTGTTATGTCTCTTCCCGGGGCAGAGGTTGTCGTCTTCTGTCCCAGGATTGTGGTGGGGGCCATCTGGCCACCGGTCATGCCGTAGACGGCGTTGTTGATGAAGAATACGGTAATATTTTCTCCCCGGTTCGCCGCATGGAGACTTTCCGCGGTTCCTATGGCGGCCAGATCTCCGTCCCCCTGGTAAGAGAAGACGATCCTGTCGGGCAGTACCCTTTTGATGCCGGTCGCCAGAGCGGGTCCTCTTCCGTGCTGGGCCTCTATCATATCGACATCGATATAATAGTAGGCAAGGACGGCACACCCCGCGGGCGGTACACCTATGGTGATGCCTCTGATACCCAGTTCGTCGATTACTTCTGCAACGAGCCGGTGGGCGATGCTGTGCCCGCAGCCGGGGCAGTAATGATAGATAAAATTCTCTTTGAGACTTTTCGGTCTGCTGAAAACCTTTTTCATGGTATTAGAATTGCCTCCCGTAGGTGTCTTTATCGCGGAATTCCCGCTCAACTGCGATGGCAAATTCCGCGGGTGTCGGCACGACCCCGCCGGGTCTCCCGTGAAAATCGATATTTGCATATCCCTGAAGGGCAAGCCGGACGTCTTCCAGCATCTGCCCGGTACTCATCTCGAACACTAAAAAGTTTTTCACTTTGTGCGAGAGTTCCCGGAGTGCTTTTACCGGGAACGGCCACAGGGTTATGGGACGGAAAAGGCCGACCCGGAGGCCCGATTCGCCGAGTCTCTTAATCGCTCCCTTGGTGATTCTTGCTGCCGTCCCGTAGGCCACGACGACCAGTTCAGCGTTGTCCAGATTGAACGCCTCGTGCCGGGTCTCTTTATCGGAGATAACCTGGTATTTCCGGGCCAGTTTCCAGTTGTGTTCTTCCATTTCCAGAGGGGGCAGGACAAGCCCCTTGATAATCTTGCTCTTGCCCTTTCCCGCGCCTCTCAGCATAAAGCTTTCGCTGTAGTTGCGGGGTTTTGCTTTTTTGAAGACCGTCGGCTCCATCATCTGGCCCATCATCCCGTCTGCCAGGATGATGGCGGGATTACGGTATTCGTCGGCAAGATCGAAGGCATCCATCGTCAGGTCGGCCAGTTCCTGGCACGATGCGGGAGCAAGGACGATCGTCCGGTAGTCACCATGCCCGCCGCCTCTCGTGGCCTGGAAATAATCCCCCTGTGCTGGGGCGATGTTGCCGAGGCCGGGCCCCCCCCTCATCATATTCACGATGACCGCGGGAAGTTCACATGCTGCGAGGGATGAGATACCATCCTGTTTCAAAGAAATTCCCGGACTGGAAGACGACGTCATAGCCCTTACCCCGGCGGCGCTGGCACCGGTCACCATGTGAATTGCCGCAATTTCACTCTCCGATTGGATGAAGATGCCGTCTTTTACCTTCCGCATGTTTTCCGACATGTATTCGGTGAGTTCGTTCTGGGGTGTAATAGGATAGCCCGCGTAGAAACGGCATCCTGCTCTGATGGCGGCTTCGCCGATTAACATGTTTCCCTGCATCAATACTTTATTCACGATATACCTCGATTGCAATTTCAGGACAGATTATGGCGCATAAAGTGCAACCCGTGCAGCCCTTTTCCTCGTTGAAAACGACAGGCCGGTATCCCCTGGAATTGTATTCCTTCGAAGGGGCAAGATTGCCTTTTTTACACGCATAAATACACAGATGACATTCCTTACAGAGTTCCCTGTCGATTTTAATTGTTCCCTTCAATGTATGGCATTCTCCTGTATGATTGTGATGCTGTTGACAAGAAAAGATGAACTTTGGCTTCCCCCTTGCATAGGCAGCACTTTTGTGCCCCATATTATGGAGAAAGTCAAGTTGAATTTGAACGAAAAAACATGATATTGAGAGAACATAGGCTTTAATCGTCCCGAGACGGAGTGTTTTTTCGCCAAACAGGTATGATGAATGTTCAGTGCCCATCTTATTAATGATCCCTTCGGTGACCCGGGAGTTTATATCGAATTCAAGTACCGGCGGTCGGCCCTCCTTTTCGATCTGGGTGACCTTCACAGCCTGAATCCGAGGAAGCTGCTCAAGATCAGCCATATCTTTGTATCGCACACCCATATGGATCATTTCATCGGATTTGACTATTTGCTGCGGGTATGTCTGGGCCGTGACCGGCATATTTTTCTCTACGGCCCTCCCGGTTTTCATGAGCAGGTGGAAAACAAGCTCAGAGCCTATACATGGAACTTAGTTGAGAATTACCAGAACGATTTTGCCCTTCATATTACGGAGGTGCATCCGGATTGTAAAAGAGTGAGGCTTTACCGGTGCAGGACCGCGTTTCAGCCCGAGGAAGAAGATCCTGCAGAGATTTTCAATGGTACTCTGGTAGAGGGGAGTTATTTTTCGGTGCGGGGGGTCTTTCTCGACCATAAGATACCATGCCTGGCTTACCGGTTTGAGGAAAAGAACCGGGTGAATGTCATGAAGAATGTCCTTCAGGAAATGGGGATTCCCGTGGGAGCCTGGCTGGTTGACCTGAAAGACCGGATACTGGGGGGAGAGCCTGATGATACTCCCATACGGATATGGCGGAGGCATGAAGGTAAGGAGGGAGAGGAGCGGTTCATGTCACTGGGTGAACTGAAATCCTCGGTGGTAAAAATCACGCCGGGGCAGGCAATAACCTATGTTACAGACGCCGTGTACAGTGATGACAACGTGAAAAAAATTGTGGAACTGGCGCGGGCTTCAGAAATTTTATTCATCGAGGCGACGTTTCTGCACGAAGATGCGGATAAGGCCTCTCAGAAATACCACCTGACGGCATTCCAGGCGGGGAAACTGGCACGCATGGCCGGTGTAAAGCGGATATCCCTGTTTCATTTTTCACCCAAATACAAAGGCTCGGGAGAAATTCTGGTTGAGGAGGCGATGAGGGCTTTCAAGGATTAGATTTTTTTGATCTGGAACCCTTCAAGCTTTATGGCAACCGAGCGTTGAAGGAGCTCGATGGAGATGACGAAGAGTTCTTTCTTGTAGTCGGTGCTGATCACAGTTCCCTCGATGCCCTTGAACGGGCCGTCGATGATGAGGGCCGGTTCACCTATCTTTGGGTACTGAATTTGCTGAACCTCCACTTTGGACTGGATGATCCGCTGGATGGCTTCTATCTTGGAGTCGGGGACGGGGATGGGTTCTGCTCCCCTGGGCTTGCCCAGGATCCTTACCACGCCGAATGTTTTGAGGACGTCCAGCTTTGTCTGGTTATCTATGGAAAAAAGTTCCACGAAGAGATAGCCCGGAAACATGGGAATCATGATCCTTTTTCTCCGGTCTTTTCTTTTGCTCCACACTTCTATCTTGGGAAGAAAGGTGTGAATGGACTTCTGGGAAAGTCCCGTGTAAACCCTGTCTTCATGTCGGCTGCGTGTATGAACGGCATACCACGGCATATTGTGTATTTCCTTATTTGAGTCTGCTGGGGGGGCAATGTATACCAACAGCGGTGTAATTTCAACGGTGAAATAATGATCACATATCGTGTATCCGGTCTCACGCTTGCCCTTGACGGAGATATTGAGGGATTGAAGGAACAGGTCGCCTCGGCTCTTTGCATTCCTCAAGGGGACATTGTGTCTTTTCAGATCGTGAAAAAATCAATCGATGCGCGAAAGAGGAGGGCACCCCGTTTCGTATACACTGTGGACGTTTCCGTGAGGAAGGATGAGGTATTGCGCGGGGTTACGGGAGGGGGGATGTGCATTGAGTTTCTCTCCGAAATCCCCCGGGAACCCCGGTTGTCGGTGAAGATAAAGCCTTCACGGAAACCTGTTGTTGTCGGATGTGGCCCCGCGGGTCTCTTTGCCGCCCTCACTCTGGCGCGGGGTGGAGCACCTCCTCTTCTTCTTGAAAGGGGGAAGGCAGTGCCCGAACGGGTGATCGATGTGCAGACATTCTGGGAGAAGGGTGTCCTGAATACCGAAAGCCACGTCCATTACGGAGAAGGTGGGGCGGGAACATTTTCAGACGGGAAACTCACAAGCCGGGCGAAGAACCCTTACACCTTTTGGGTCAAAAGAATTTTTGTTGATGCGGGGGCATCCTCCGAGATCCTTGTCGATGCGAGACCCCATATCGGAACTGACAGGCTCCGGGAGGTGGTGGGAAACCTCCGGAGAACACTCATTGACCTGGGGTGTGAGATACGATTCAACTCCAGGATCACGGATCTGTTGATTCACCGGGGCGTGCTCAGGGGAGTTGTCGTCGATGGCGGGGAAGATATCGCCACGGACTGTCTTGTCCTTGCCACCGGTCAGAGTGCGGAAGATACGTACCGCATGCTGTATGCCCGGGGTGTCCGCCTGGAGCCAAAATCCTTCGCGATCGGCCTTCGTGTGGAACATCCCCAGGAATTGATCGATTCCATGCAGTATGGCCGATGGAAAGGACATCCGGGTTTGCCCCCCGCGGATTATTTCCTCACCGCGAGACCGGGTGAGCGGGAACGATCGGTATATACGTTCTGCGTGTGTCCCGGCGGAAACGTGATAGGGTGCAGCTCGGAGCAGGGTGGCGTGGTTACCAACGGCATGAGCTGGTCCCTGAGGGATGGAATCTACGCCAACAGTGCGATCGTGGTCACCGTTCACCCGAACGATTTCGCGGGCACCTGTGCGCACCCCCTCAATGGCATCTCCTTCCGGAGATGCTGGGAGGAAAAGGCGTTCGTTCTGGGAGGAGGGAATTATCATGCACCGGCTCAGGGGATGGTTGATTTTTTGCGGGACAGGGAAGGCCCGCTCCCCCATCCAGGTACCTTTCTCCCCGGCGTCAATCCTGCACCGCTCAATTGCGCACTGCCACGGTTTGTTGTCGATGCCCTGAAGGGAGGTATCCACCGGTTCGAGAAAAAAATGCGGGGATTTCTCACCGGGGAAGCCCTGCTCACCGGTGTGGAAACGAGGACGTCTTCACCGGTGAGAATAGTGAGGGGCCCGGATGGTCAGAGCGTGGTTGTGGAAGGGCTCTATCCCTGCGGGGAAGGGGCCGGGTATGCCGGTGGCATCATCAGTTCGGCTCTCGACGGGATCAGGATTGCGGAGCATATCTTGGTCAAAGGATTTTGAGGACGGTATTCAGAAGAGGGGGGAAATTTTTTTTCGACTATGAAGTGATTTTCCGGTTGGGAGTTCTTGCGATCCTTCCGTCGATGATAAGATCGGAGTCTTTTTTAATGATTTTCCTGTGAGAGAACCTCAACGATTTTTCGATGTTGTGTATCCCCAGGTTACCTACCGCTTCAATTCCTTTTCCCAGTATCCTCGGTGCAACGACGATTACGACCCGGTCGGACAGGTTTTCCTTCAGCATGGACGTAATGACGTCAGATCCCCCTTCAACCAGCACGGAGGATATGTTTCTTTTTCCCAGAGCAACAAAAAGTTTCTTCAGGTCTACCCGGTGTGTACCGTCTTCGTCGATGACCATGGTTTCCACACCCATGTCCGCAAGACGTTTCCGTTTTTCGGAATCACCCCGGGCTGTGGTCGCGATCAGCGTACCTGCCCTGTCCTGATTCTTCAGGACGTGCGCCGTGAGGGGGATACGCAGAGAGGAATCGACGATAATCCTGAGGGGGTTTTTCCCCCTGATGAGACGGACGGTGAGTTCCGGGTCATCCCGTATGAGGGTGTTCACGCCGATGAGGACGGCATCATGGGAGCTCCGCAGTTTATGGGCAAACTTGAGAGACTTTTCTGAACTGATCCACCGGGACTGGCCGGTCCCGGTGGCGATCCTGCCGTCCAGGGTCTGGGCGAACTTGACCGTGATGAAGGGAACGCCCGTTTGTATGAATGTGAAAAATCGTTCATTCAATCGTCTGCATTCTTCGGCGAGGACACCTGTGGTTGTTTTTATGCCATGACGGGTGAGGGCATCGATTCCCCTTCCCGCAACGAGCGGGTTGGGATCGGCGGTGCCTATCACCACCCTTGCCGGTTTGTGGGAAATGAGCCGGTCTATGCAGGGGGGGGTTTTTCCGAAATGGGCGCAGGGTTCCAGATTTATGTAGATTGTTGCCCCTGCAATCGGTTCGGAAGAGCGGGCGATGGCGTTGATCTCGGCGTGATTGTCTCCGAATCTCTTATGATACCCTTCTCCGATAATGCGGTTTTTCCTGACAATGACGGCGCCGACCATGGGATTGGGGCTTACCCATGATTCACCCCTTCTGGCGAGACTCAGAGCCCGCCTCATGTAGAATTCGTCATTCAAGGCGTTTCCTGTCGACTTTTTCAGAGATTTTTCCTTATATATTATGCCCGCCTGAATTGTAAAGAGAACTTTAAGACCGCCGTTGTGAGAGGGCAATACAATGTTTTTATTGGAGAGGTGTCTCAAAATGTGATATAGGGAGACGCGATTGCCGCCGGGCATTAACTCCTTGTACTTTAAGGTGAATCCGGTAGCGGTCACATTCACCGCAGCTCGCAGCGGAGAAAGCGAGCGAAAGGATAACACTGTTATCCCTTAAAGATCGAAGATTCTCCGCGGCCGACTGCGGAGAACCTCAATGAGAACTCGCGGAAGGAAAAAACGATGAAGGGGATTGTGTTAGCGGGGGGGCTGGGAAGCAGGTTATATCCGTTAACGAAGGTGACAAACAAGCATCTGCTGCCCGTCTATAATGAACCGATGATCTACTATCCCATCAAAACGCTGGTGAATGCCGGTATTGATGAGATCCTCATTGTTACCGGCGGCAACAATGCCGGCGAATTTCTCAGACTTCTGGGAAACGGGAAGGATTTCGGTCTCAAGCACCTCAATTATACCTATCAGGAGGGAGAGGGAGGAATCGCCGCCGCTCTGAGCCTGGCCGAATTTTTTGCCGATAACGGGAAGATCGTGGTTGTTCTGGGGGATAATATCATTGAGAAGAACATCAGAAAGGCGGTTGAAACCTATCAGAAGCAGAAAGAGGGAGCACGGATCATGCTCAAAGAAGTACCCGATCCCCAGCGGTTCGGCGTACCCGTGTTCGAAGGTGACCATATTGTGCGTGTGGAAGAAAAACCTGCAAAGCCCAAATCGAAGTACGCGGTAATCGGGATTTATATGTATGACGAGAGAGTGTTTGACTTCATCAAAACCCTGAAGCCATCCCAGAGAGGGGAACTGGAAATCACCGACGTCAACAACTTCTATATCGAAGAGGGAAAGATGGAATGGGATATCCTTGACGGCTGGTGGACTGATGCGGGCACATTTGAATCCCTTCAGTATGCGGGGAATATGGTCGCGAAAACGGGAGCGAACAACATCTGAGGAGAGAAGATTAACCTTTCACAGGGGCGTGAGATATGATCGAAGGCGTGATGATAAAAAAGCTGAAGGTGATCCCGGATGAACGGGGCAGGCTCATGGAGATACTGCGCGCCGATGACGAGATGTGCAGAGGATTCGGCCAGGTGTATATGACAACCGCGTACCCGGGAGTGGTGAAGGGCTGGCACTATCATAAGAAGCAGTTCGACAACATGGCAGTCGTGAAGGGCATGATGAAGATAGTCCTCTATGATGCGAGACCCGATTCCCCGACGCATGGTGAGATAAACGAATTTTTTGCGGGGGAACATAATCCCCTGCTCATACACATCCCACCTTACGTGTATCATGGATTCAAATGTATCTCCCGGGAGGAAGCCATCGTGGTCAACACGCCTTCAGAGATGTATGACTACGAGAACCCGGATGAGTTCAGGGTGGCTCCCCATGACAGTGATATCCCTTATCAGTGGGACCTGAAAGAGGGTTAGCGGATTTCCGTCGCAGCGGGGGCTGATCGATCATGAGCGGATTTTTTTATGTGTTTACGGCGGTGGTAGGGGCCGCCGTGGGGAGTTTCCTCAACGTGCTGATCTGCCGGATTCCCGGCGGCCGGTCGATTATTTCTCCTCCCTCCCACTGTCCTCAATGCAACCATCACATCAGGTTCTACGATAATATCCCTCTCATCAGCTACGTCATTTTGCGGGGGAGATGCAGGGACTGCCGGCAAAAAATTTCCCTCCGCTATCCTGCCGTGGAATTGCTCACGGCCGTCATGTCGCTGCTGCTGTTCTGGAAATTCGGAATCAGCCTGAAATACCTCTTTTCCTTTGTATTCACCTGTGCATTGATCGTCATTACGTTCATTGACCTGGATCACCAGATAATCCCGGATGTCATCACATTGCCGGGTATCCCCTTCTTTTTCCTCACCGCCGTGTTCGCGATGGATATGCCGGTGATGGATGCACTCCTGGGGATCGTGATCGGTGGGGGATCTCTCTACCTGGTTGCCGTGGCATATGAACTCATCACGAAGAGAGAGGGTATGGGAGGAGGGGATATCAAGCTCCTGGCCATGCTTGGCGCATTCCTGGGGTGGAAATCACTTTTCTACACGCTGTTTGTGAGTTCCCTGCTGGGTGCCGCGGTGGGCATCACGTTCATGATTGTCAGGGGGAAAGACATGAAGTATGCCGTGCCCTTTGGTCCTTTCCTGGCGGTTGCCGCCGTGTCCTATCTCTTCGTCGGGCATGACCTTATGAGGTTCGTGTTTCCCGCATACTACTGAGATTGTATGGAAAACGCTTGACTTCGCAAGCGCATTTACTGTACTGAAAAGACAACACGCTAATCACAGAAAGGGTTCGTAATCATGGGAACGGATAAGAAATACTGCTCGATTTGCGCCTGGAGAGAGAACTGTAAGAAAAAATTCCACGTATCACTCGATTCGACCGGACAGGTTCATTGTCCTGACTATACGAGAGATCTTTCCATAAAAGATAAGGACGTCGATGAGGTGGAAGAGAAGTACCGGGCCGGATCATAACACCTCCGGAACATGAACAGTTTTACCATCCCGGAAGGGTGATTCGCCGGTCATTTTCCCACGGGTAATGGAAAAGAGAGGTTGGCCATAGCATGGCCAACTTTTTTCGTATGAAGAACAGTTTGAGAAAATTGCTGAGAAACGCTGTCGATATCTGTATCGATAAGGGGTTGGTTACCGTTGAATCAGTACCACCGATAGAGGTGGATATACCGAAGGATACCGCCCACGGGGACTATGCGTCGAATATTGCCATGGTCCTCGCTTCCCGGGTCAGGGGTAATTTCAGTCCACGGAAAATCGCGGAACTCCTGTCGGCACACATCCATGATGAAGGCCGTCTCCTGGAAAGGATCGAGATCGCCGGCCCCGGCTTTCTGAACTTTTTCATAAGAGAGGATGTGTGGGCGGCCATGCTCCGGGATGTGGACCGGGAAGGGGAACTTTACGGCACCTTAGAGATG
>VGTB01000009.1 GCA_016874835.1 Deltaproteobacteria bacterium
TGAAGCACCTCCTTCCGGTGCTTCTCTTTTATCCTATCTCTCGAGGGGGATGACATAATCACATTGCAATTAGGGGGTGACATAATCATATTGCATTCACATTTTCATTGTTTATTTATCCTTTTGTCTTCACCAGTCAATAACACCATGAATTTTTCTTCATCCAGAATCTCAATGCCCAATTGCCTTGCCTCGTTCAACTTGCTTCCCGGATCTGCACCTACAACTACGAAATTTGTTTTTCTTGACACGCTCCCTGAGACTCGGCCGCCCAGCGCTTCTATTTTACTTTTAGCTTCATCCCTTTTTAGGTGCGCTAATGTCCCAGTCAGCACGAAAATTTTTTCACGAACCAGTGAAGTAGGAACGGGTATTTCATACACTTCTTCATACCACTGTACGCCGCATTCTAGAAGTTGATTTATGACATTTAGATTATAAGGTTCTTTGAAAAAAAGAACGATTTCTTTCGCTAATTTTTGATTGACGCCCCTTATCTGTAGTAGATATCTTTCATCTGCGTCTTTCAATTTTTCTAAAGTTCCAAAAGTATCTGCAATGCGCTTAGATGTTTTTTTACCAAGGCCATTGATACCATTCCAGTGGATTTTTTTATCTTGTTTGCCTAACCAATTTAAAAAATCGGACAAGTTTGTCTTATGAATGGCCTTCGACTCATCCCACAGCACCCCCAATGTTATCAGCTGTGTAATCATTTCTCGGTTATGGGTTTCTGCGAAAAAACTGGAAATTGATTTTGCCACTTCAGGTCCGATATCCTTAATGTATTGTAGTGTTTTTGGATATGCTTCCAATAGTCTATCAAGGTTACCGAAAAACTTTGCAAGGTCTTTTGAAGTTGCTTCACCTACATCGGGAATGCCTAATGCATAGATAAAACGTGCCAAAGTAGTATGTTTACTGTTCTCAATAGCAGTAATAAGATTTGTTGCAGATATGTCAGCCATTCGTTCCAAATTTACCAATGAGGATACATTTAACTTGTATAAATCTGCGGGTGTTTTAATGATATCGCTTTCTACTAAACGATATACCAACTCTTCACCCAGCCCCTCGATGTTCATAGCTAGGCGACTAGCAAAATGGAGTATTGCCCCTCTGCGTTGTGCAGGGCATAATAAACCACCTGTGCAACGGTGTGCTACCTCCCCCTTGTGTCTTACAATCTTTGATCCACATTCCTGGCAGGTAGTAGGCATAAAGAATTTTATTTCCGTTCCATCCCTATTTGATTTAATGACCTTGACAACTTCTGGAATTACGTCTCCCGCACGTTGAACAATAACCGTATCGCCTTCCCGGACATCCTTTTTCTCGACCTCATCCATGTTGTGAAGAGTTGCCCGGCTGACAATAACACCACCAACCATAACCGGTTTTAGAATAGCCACCGGTGTCAATACTCCGGTTCGTCCCACCTGGACTTCAATTCTTTCGATTACAGTGGTTTCCTGTTTCGCGGCAAATTTACACGCGATGGCCCACCGGGGGCTCCGGGAAACTGCCCCCAGGCGTTCTTGAATATCCAGAGGATCAACCTTGATGACGATTCCGTCTATCTCGTAGGGGAAATCCTTTCTTCTTTCATTGATGCGGTGGTAATATTCAATGCATTCCTGGATAGTGCCCGCACGGCTCACCTCAGGATTCACCCTGAAACCCCACAGGGTGAGCGTTTCCAGAACCTCCCGGTGACTCC
This sequence comes from Deltaproteobacteria bacterium, assembly GCA_016874835.1. GTDB lineage: Bacteria > Desulfobacterota > Syntrophia > Syntrophales > UBA2185 > VGTB01. Next base: position 1,721 of record VGTB01000009.1, read on the forward strand.
TGAATGCGACTCCAGAGAACGATCCGATACCATAACAGAAGACATCGAGGGGTCTTTTTGCGGTAATCTTTGAGTCTAATTGGCGTAATGATCCCGCCGCCGCATTTCGGGGGTTCGCAAAGGGAGGCTCACCCGCCTGTATCCTCCTTCTGTTGAGTTTTTTGAAGGCATCGATTTCCATGTACACTTCCCCCCTTATCTCGATCCTGTCGGGGGTTGGGACAGGTGCGTTCCTGCTCATTTTCAGAGGGAGAGTGTGAATGGTTTTGAGATTCTGGGTTATGTCTTCCCCCGTGAATCCGTCACCTCTCGTTGACCCTACGGTAAGATTCCCGTTCTCATAGATGAGATTGACCGCAACGCCGTCCAGTTTCGGTTCGGCAACGAAGTTGATATTTTCCGATGTTCCTAAGAGTCTTTTGATACGTTCATTGAAATCTAACATATCCTGTTCGGAAAAGGCGTTGGCGAGGCTGAGCATGGGAGTGAGATGGGTGAAGGTACTGAACTTTTCCAGGGGTGCGGCACCGACCCGCTGGGTGGGCGAATCGGACACGTCGATTTCCGGGAATTGATGTTCCAGTTCGGAAAGTTCCTTCATGAGAAGGTCGTATTCATGATCGGATATTTCCGGGTCGTCTAACTGGTAGTAGCGCCGGTTATGATAGTGAATGAGCTGCCTGAGCTCCTCTATTCTTTCTCTCGCTTTTCTGATATCCATGAATCTGACCGGTCACTCCCGCGCATGGGAGGAATCTCAATGTTCTACTTGACCAACTTCAGATCGGGCTTTTTCTTCGGAGGCGTTTCCTGCGGGTCTCTTTTGTGGTGAAGTGTAAGGATATTCTCGTTAAATATATGGTTTTTCACCCGTACGGAATTAATGATGAAAAAGATTATCACCGATTTTTCCCACTCCCTCGTCGTGTCAAAATGCTCCATTTTACGCTTGTATTTATCCAACAGGCCGCTCAGGGACGCCTCATCAAGACTGAGGATGGATTCCGCCATCTTATCTAATGCGGACTCGATCATGGTCCATACACTCCCTCTCTGGATTCGGGCACATACTATAAACCTCTCATAATAAAGTCAAACTAAAACCTCGGAAATCTCCCCTTCATACAAATACTGCATAATGTTCATCACGATACCGGGGAGGTATAACCAGGCGATGTGAATTGTCAGTCACTCTCAGTCCGGTCCCAAATAATGCTTGTCTTTTTATCACGTATCTATATAATTCCTTCGCAATGCGGGAAGGAGTAGGGATGAAAATAGGTGTGATATCAGACACGCATCTTGCGGGGTACGATGAAGGGCTCAAGCGTCTTCTGAATGGTCATTTTCTGGACGTTGATCTAATTTTACACGCCGGGGATCTGGTTGATATCGGGGTCCTTGATATTTTCGCGGGGAAGGATGTAAGAGCGGTCTGCGGCAATATGGATCCGCCCTCTGTGAGGCGGGTGCTCCCCGAGAGGCTGATGTTCAATCTGAACAATTTTACCATAGCCCTCATCCATGGTTGGGGCATGCCCTTCGGGATCGAGAATAAATTATTGAAGGAAATAGGGCGTGTTGATTGTTTGATTTATGGCCATACGCACCGTGCGGCCAATGTGGTAAGAGACGGCGTCCTTTTTTTCAACCCGGGATCGGCGACGGATAAGCGTTTTGCAACTCTCAATACCGTGGGTATCCTTGAGGTGGGAAAAAGGATAAAAGGGAAAATAATAGAACTGAAAGAAACGTAGAGTTTCGTGAAGTGGAAAAGTTATACGCCCCCTGGAGGATGACTTACATAAGAGGTGAAAAGCCCGTGGGCTGTATATTTTGCAAAGATTCATGCAGGTGTGATGACCTCATCCTTTTTGAGGGGGAAACCGCGTTTGTGATGATGAATCGCTATCCGTATATAAGCGGGCATCTCATGATCGTACCTTACAGGCACGTAAGCCGGATGGAAGACCTCAGTTCAGAAGAGAAATTAGAGGTATTTAATTTGCAGGATATTTCCGTCAGGGTCTTAAACGATGCACTGCACCCGGATGGGTTCAATATAGGGATGAATCTGGGGAAAGCAGCAGGTGCGGGTGTTGATGACCATATCCACGTGCATATCGTTCCGCGCTGGAGCGGGGATACCAATTTCATGAGTGTCCTGGGAGATGTACGAGTAATCCCCGAAGACATTTACAAAACATGGGAAATTCTTCTCCCCTACTTCAAAAAATACCATCGGGAGGTCTGAGATGAAGGTCATTTATACGATCGTTGTGGTTCTGATTATGTTGTTTATCATTACTTTTTCCCTCGAGAATACGTTTCCTGTTCAGTTGAGGTACTATGATCTTATTAATGCGAAAATTCCCGCGTATATGCTTATTTTCATCTCTTTTCTTGTGGGAGTTGTCTTTACGGGGTTCATGGGGATTGTGGAGCGCTTCAGATTGAACAGGACGATCAATAAGCTGAATAAAACAATCAGAGAACTCAGAAGAGAAGTAAGGGATACGAAAAAAGAACCTTTCGATGATCTGGAGGATGTGAAGTCTCCCGGTGTGCAGGATTGATTGCAGTCTGGAAGTGCTGAAGAGTGAAGTTTATCGTTGATGCGAATCTGGGAAAACTTGCAAAATGGTTGCGTATTTTAGGGTATGACACTGCGTACCACAGGGGTACGGTGGACCGAGATTTTCTGAGAAAGGCCGAGAAGGAGGGTCGTATCGTTCTCACGAGAGTGAGAAGTATGTCAGAAAGGCAGTTCTCAGGCCGGCTTGTTGTCATTTACAGCGAACATGTCCGGGACCAGCTCAGGGAGGTAGTGGAAACACTCTCTCTTGCAGTGAATCCCGAACGGGTACTGAGCATTTGTCTCAAGTGCAATGAGAGTCTGGAAGAGATTCCCCGGGAGGAAGTTGCCGGACTGGTTCCCGATTATGTGTTCGCAAGTCATCCTGAGATGCATATATGTCCCCGCTGCAAAGGGGTATTCTGGCCCGGTACCCACGTCCAGAACGTTCATAATGTACTCAGGACGCGCATTCTGCGTCATCCCCCCTGATTTTTTCAATAGCGTGCACGAGAGCGGGAAGGATCACTGATAAGTTCTCGCGAACTCCTCTCGGGCTGCCCGGAAGGTTGACGATAAGGGAACAACCCCGTATTCCCACTACCGCTCTCGAGATCATCGCGTGCGGCGTGATGGAAGCGCTCACCAGGCGCATTGCTTCGGCCATGCCGGGGACTTCTCTCTCAATCACTTCCAACGTTGCGTCCGGTGTGACATCCCTCGGGCTGACGCCGGTGCCTCCCGTGGTGATGATCAGCTCAAGATTCTTGTTATCCGAGCAGTCTAACAGAATTTCTTTGATCATGTCTTTTTCGTCGGGGATGATCGTTGTGAAGACGGCTTCGGCACCGATTGTGCTGAGCATGTGCGCAACCTCCTGGCCGCTCATGTCTTCCCTTTCTCCGCGGAAACCTCTGTCACTCACCGTAATTACTGCCGCGCGAATCATAGGATTACTCTTGTTCCTTCTTTGATTCGGCGATAATTTTTTCCGCGATAAAAGGAGGAACTTCCTCGTAGTGGGAATGTTCATACGTGAACGTTCCCCGGCCGCTGGTCATTGAGCGAATGTCCGGTGCGTATTTCAGGATTTCTGCCAGAGGAACCTGGCCTTTGATGATCTGATTGGCTCCTTTGGAATCCATCCCAAGAACTCGCCCGCGCCGGCTGTTCAGATCACCGATGACGTCTCCCATGTATTCATCGGGGATTTCTATGTAAATGTTCACGATAGGTTCTAAAAGTACCGGCTGGCAGGCCATGACCCCTTTTTTGAACCCCAGTGATCCGGCTATTTTGAACGCCATTTCTGAGGAATCAACGGTATGGTAGGTTCCGTCAACCAGGGAAACTTTTACGTCGACGACGGGATATCCTGCGAGCACCCCCTCTGTCATGGCTTCAACAATACCCTTCTCGACCGCAGGTCGGTACTGCTGGGGAATGACGCCGCCCACGATTTTATCGACAAATTCAAATCCTCCACCCCTGGGGAGTGGTTCTATGTCAAGCCAGCAGTCGCCGTACTGTCCGCGACCGCCCGACTGTTTCTTATATTTGCCCTGTACATTCGTTTTTCCTTTAATTGTTTCTTTATAAGGAACCTTGGGTGTTTTCAGGCTTACCTCAACACCGAACTTGCGTTTCATTTTTTCAATGGTTACCTCAATATGAACCTGCCCCATACCGGAAAGGATCATTTCCTTGGTCTGATCATTCCTGTGAAATGTAATGGCCGGGTCCTCTTCGATTATGCGGTTGATTGAGGAAACGATTTTCTCTTCGTCGCCCCTGCTCTTCGGTGTTACCGCGAAAGACATGATGGGGGGGGCGGGGATTACTTTTTCAAACACAACGGGGGCCTTTTCGGTGCATATGGTATCACCGGTGGCGGTATCTTTCAGTTTGGCAACAGCGGCGATATCTCCGGGCACAAGCTGTTCCACCGCTTTCTGGGTTTTTCCCTCAAGCAAAAAAATACTCCCAAACCTCTCAGATGATTTTCGTGACGCGTTATGGAATGTCGCATCGGAGGAGATCATTCCGGAAAAAACGCGGAATATTGTGAGCCGGCCTGCATAGGGATCCGCGATTGTTTTAAAGACCATTGCGGAAAAAGGTGCAGACTCATCCGGATTTCTTACCTCAACATTATCCGTTCCCGGCTTTTTACCGGCCACAGGGCCGCGATCCACCGGTGAGGGGAGGAAGTTGACGATGGTGTCCATGAGGGATGAAACACCGATATTTTTCAGCGCTGAACCGCACACCAAGGGCACAAGGCCTCCGGACAGCACCGCGGCCCTCAAGCCCTTCTTCAACTCATCACCGCTCAGCTCTCCCGTTTCAAGGTACTTGTCCATCAACGATTCATCACATTCCGCGACATCTTCCACCATATTTTCCCGGTATTTTTCGACCAGCTCCGACATGTCGGGTGGGATGGCCTCTGCTTTGAAAGACCCCTTGAGATCATCAAAAACGAACGCTTTCAGTTGTATGAGATCCACAATGCCCTTGAAGGTGTCTTCTTTGCCGATTGGCAGAAAGAGGGGAGTGGCCTTCTTCCCGAGGCGTTCCGGGATGCTTTTCATAACTCCGGCAAAATCAGCCCTTTCGCGGTCCATTCTGTTGATGAAAATTATCCGGGGGAGCTTATATTCATCAGCATATTCCCAGACCTTCTGGGTTTGAAATTCAACACCTCCGACGGCGTCTATAATCACTATGGCACTGTCGCAGATGCGAAGGCAGCTTTTCGTGTCGAACGCGAAATTGGAATCTCCCGGGGTATCCAGGATATTGATTTTATGCTTTTCCCATTCGAAAAAGTTGGCGGCGGCGTTAATGGAGATGTGCCGCTTCTGTTCTTCCGGTTCAAAATCCATGGAGGAGGTTCCTTCATCAACCCTTCCCGGTCGATCCGTCTTGCCTGAAATGTAAAAAAGTGATTCACACAGCGATGTCTTCCCCGTTGCTCCGTGTCCTACGATCGCCACATTTCTAAGCAATTTGGGGTCATATTTATACATGGGAACTCCTTTCTCTTGTTGCAGTTGACTCGTTTTCCATAAAGGCGGTCTGTAGCGTATTCCTCCTTTCAAAGTCAAGTCAATTTTCCACACGAGAGGTAATCCCCTTGACTTTTGCCATTATTATGATATGAATGTCACCCTAATCTTTTTTTCAATTCCTGAGGTGAACAAGAAGGGAAAAAGAATGCCTAAAAATTTTTATACCTTTCTTATTATCCCCCAGAATAAGAATTCTACTAAAAAGATTACGATATCGAACACTTTTCTGAAGGTTGTTGTCGTGTGTGTCGCGGCGATCCTTCTGTGTTCCATGTATATGTATTACGATTACCTCACGATCAAGAGGGAAAAGGCAGAGCTTGCCCGTTTGAGGAAAATGACCAGGGAACATAAAGTACAGATCCAGGGGTTGGCTGAGAGGATCGATAATTTTTCCCAGAGGATGGATGAACTTTCCCAGCTGGACAAAGAGATAAGGACATTAGTACAACATGACGACAGGCGCTACAAAGGTCAGTTGCTGGGTATTGGCGGCTCTATCAGTGATGAGGCACGAATCAAATCGATATATGACAATGATCAGGAGAGGGTATTGAGTGATATCCGCCAGACCGTTGATCAACTGACGGACGATGCGCACGGTCAGAAGAAAAGTTTTTCTGAACTGATCACTTTTTTGAAGAGACGCAAGTCAATACTGGCAGCAACTCCATCCGTCTGGCCGGTTCATGGCTGGGTGACATCGGAGTTCGGGTACAGAAAGTCGCCGATGAGCGGGATGAGAGAATTTCACAAAGGTATCGATATTGCGGCGCGGAACGGTACGGTGATTGCGGCGCCTGCCGACGGTATTGTAAAAGAGGTGAGTTTTGACCGGGAAATGGGTCGAATGGTGAGAATTGATCACGGATACGGGATGTCCACAGGGTACGGCCATCTTTTAAAAATCACGGTGCAGCAGGGAAGCATGGTGAAAAGAGGGGATCGGATCGGGCATGTGGGAACGTCGGGTCGAACAACAGGTTCTCATCTTCACTACTCTGTGATGCTCAATAACGTTCCGGTGAACCCGCGGAAGTACATACAGTAATCCTCTTTCCTGAACATATTGAATGAAACGCACAGTATTATTTTGAATCATGACCCGGTAGATATACCGGTTTTTTTTTAAGGGATGGTACATGTTTATTTCTCTTCTCGAGAAAATAATCGGCAGTAAGAACGATCGTGAATTGAAGCGATTCTCTCTCATCCTCGAGGAAATTAATGACCTTGAGCCGGCGATGATAGCTCTCAGCGACTCTGAGTTGAAGGCTAGAACACCCTATTTCAAGGAGAAACTTAACAACAGTGCCGATCTGGATGACATACTGGTGGAAGCCTTTGCCGTGGTGAGGGAAGCATCGAGAAGAACACTTCTTATGAGGCCTTTTGATGTTCAGGTGATCGGCGGACTCGCACTGCACGAAGGAAAAATCGCCGAAATGAAAACAGGAGAGGGAAAGACCCTTGCAGCCACGATGCCTCTGTATCTCAATGCGCTCACAGGAGAAGGGTGTCATCTTGTGACGGTGAACGATTATCTCGCGAAGAGGGATGCGAACTGGATGGGGCCTATTTATACATTCCTGGGTCTTTCCGTCGGTGTAATAGTTCATGGCATGAATGACGATGAGAGAAGGGAGGCATATCGGGCGGACATCACCTACGGAACCAATAACGAATTCGGGTTTGACTATCTCCGTGACAACATGAAGTTCAGCCTTGAAGATTACGTGCAGCGGGATTTCAACTTCGCTATTGTCGACGAGGTCGACAGCATCCTCGTTGATGAGGCACGGACGCCGCTCATCATATCCGGTCCATCTGAAGAATCTACGGATAAGTACTATAGAATCAATCAGGTGATACCGAGACTGAGAAGGGATAAGGACTATTCCATCGATGAAAAAAGTCGCACCGTGGTTTTGACCGAGGAAGGTGTCGCCCGCGTGGAGAGTTATCTTAAAGTACAGAATCTCTATGAGCCGAGAAACATAGAGCTTTTGCATCACGTGAATCAGGCTTTGCGGGCCCATACGCTCTTTAAACGTGACGTAGACTATCTTGTGAAGGAAGGGAAGGTAATCATCGTTGACGAATTCACCGGGAGAGTGATGCCGGGAAGAAGGTACAGCGACGGTCTGCACCAGGCCCTTGAAGCCAAGGAAAAAGTGACTATCGAGAGGGAAAATCAGACCCTCGCGTCGATAACCTTCCAGAATTACTTCAGGATGTACAATAAGCTGGCTGGCATGACAGGTACGGCCGATACGGAAGCGGCCGAATTCAAGAACATCTATAATCTGGATGTGGTGGTGATACCCACGAATATGCCGATGATAAGACTCGATAATCCTGATGTGATCTACAAAACGGAAGCGGAGAAATTTAATGCCGTCATCGAGGAAATAAAATCACTACATAGAGTGGGGAGACCGGTGCTGGTAGGTACGATATCGATCGAAAAGTCGGAAATATTGAGCAGGCACCTTTCTCGCACAGGGATTAAGCACCATGTCCTGAACGCGAAACATCATGAAAAAGAGGCGGAGATCATCGCCCAGGCGGGGCAGCAAGGAATGGTTACCATATCGACCAATATGGCGGGCCGCGGGACCGACATAAGGCTTGGTGAAAGGATCGCCGATCTCGGAGGGCTTCATATCATCGGGACGGAAAGGCACGAAAGCCGCCGTATTGATAATCAGCTCCGGGGGAGATCAGGACGCCAGGGGGATATGGGTTCTTCGAGGTTTTACCTCGCCCTTGAAGATGATCTTCTCCGTATCTTCGGTGCCGACAGAATTTCATCGATTATGGACAAGATCGGCATGGAGGAAAACCAGCCGATCGAGCACAAGCTGATTTCAAAAGCGATTGAAAATGCCCAGAAAAGAGTCGAGGCGCACAATTTTGACATTCGCAAGCATCTTCTTGAATTTGATGATGTGATGAACAGGCAGAGACAGGTGATCTATGAGCAGCGCAAGAAAGTATTGAAAGGCGAAGATCTCTGGGATGACCTGGAGGAGATGCTCGAGGAAACCGTTGAGGAATTAATGGCCGAATTTATCGATGAAAAGTTACATCCCGAAGAATGGAACCTGAAGGGTCTTGATGACAGAATCCTAAAACAGTTTTCCCTGAAGTTAAACTTTGCCGAAACGGGAAGAAATCTCGGTGTCGATGCCGTCAGGGAGAGGATCTTGTCCGAGGCCAGGACGCTCCTGAAAAACAAGGAACGGGAATACGGGAAATCTCTGATGGATTACCTCATTAAGGTAATCATGCTTCAGAGTATCGACACGCACTGGAAGGATCATCTGTTGAGCATGGATCACCTGAAAGAAGGAATCGGACTCAGGGGATACGGGCAGAAAGACCCGGTAAGGGAATATCAGAAAGAAGGCTATGATTTATTCATGGGTATGATCGGCCGCATTAAGGAAGACACCCTTGAGAAGTTGTGCATGGTCAGGATTCAGCGGGAAGAAGAAGTCACCGAGATGAGAGAACAGTCCAGCCAGGAATATGTGCTGAGCAGGGGAGAAGATGTGGCTTCATCGAAAACCGTCAAGAGAGAAGTGAAAAAAGTTGGCAGGAATGACCCCTGTCCCTGTGGCAGCGGGAAAAAGTACAAAAAATGCTGCGCATAGGAGTGGGCGAGAAAGCAGTGACTGGAATGATCGAAAATGGTGGAATATACTCTGTTCCCGGTTTCATGGCCAATGGGGTGCATGCGGGTTTAAAGGAAAATGGGAGAAAGGATATCGGCCTTATCTTTTCCACGGTACCGGCAAAGGCAGCAGGAGTCTTTACGAGAAATCACTTTAAAGCAGCACCGGTACTCCTTGATATGGAAAGGATAAAATCAGGCGTTGCCCAGGCAATTATGGTAAACAGCGGGAATGCCAACGCAGCAACAGGCAAGGAAGGCTACCTTGATGCCCTGTCAGTGTCCAGAAAGGTATCCAGTTCGTTGCACATCGATGATGCCCTTGTACTCGTGGCATCGACGGGCGTCATCGGGCACAGACTGCCGGTGGGGAAAATAGACTCGGGTATCGACGCACTCGTACTGGGGTTGCACGAGAAAGGGATTCCCCTGGCGGCTGAAGCAATCATGACAACCGATAAGTTTCCCAAGCTTGCCTGTCGCAGGGGGACTCTGGGCACGAGAGAGGTCACTCTCTGTGGTATTGCCAAAGGTGCGGGCATGATACAACCGGACATGGCAACCATGTTGGCGTTCATCATGACCGATGCGGAGATTAACCTGAGCACGATGGATTCGCTGTTCAAACAGGCGGTGAACAGGAGCTTTAATGCGATCACGGTAGACGGTTGCACGAGTACGAACGATACAGTCATCATCATGGCCAACGGGATTGCGGGAAACAAGACCATCAAAGGTGCTTCCCGAAACACCGCGGTGTTCAAAGAGATGCTCTTTGATGTCCTGTCAAGTCTGTCTCAGGCTATCGTTCAGGACGGGGAGGGGGCAACAAAGGTGATAGAAATCATCGTGGATGGAGCAAAATCGGTTAGAGACGCGAGAAAGGTTGCCTATGCCGTCGGAAATTCGAATCTTGTCAAAACCGCCTTCTACGGTGGTGATCCGAACTGGGGGAGGATTATTTCCGCTGCCGGCTCGGCAGGAATCTCGCTGCCCGTTGAGAATGTTGAGCTCTTCTTCGAAGATATCCCTGTGTTTTCTCGTGGAAGGGGTATTGGAGGTAATCAAGAAAAACTGGTTTCCATAATGTCCGGAGAGAAAATTCGCGTAACGTTATCCCTTGGCATGGGGGCTCAATCCTTTCGCCTTTTTGCGTCTGATCTTACCGACGAATACATCAGGATCAACGCTCACTACCACACCTGATGCGGCATTCCCCATAAAACATACCTGAATACCGCCTTTTTCGCCTTTTTTCGCTTGATAATTTGAAATCTTTGTGGTATCAGCCTGCGGATTTCACACATCCCCGGATTACCGGTGTGTTGCCCATCGGAGGGGGTTTACCGGTCAAAGAGACAGGGGTGGAGGAAAAAACACAAAAGGAGTAGCAAAATGGCAAGTATTTCCATGAAGTTGTTATTGGAGGCGGGTGTCCACTTTGGTCATCAGACAAACAAGTGGAATCCGAAGATGAAACCTTATATCTTCGGGGCGAGGAATGGCATTTACATTATTGATCTCCAGCAGACAGTGGGGTTGTTTCAGGCGGCGTATGAATTTGTCGTGAATACGGTATCGCAGGGGGGAGAGATTCTGTTTGTCGGGACAAAGAAACAGTCTCAGGAAGCGATAAAAGATGAAGCCGAAAGGTGCGGGATGCCATATGTCAATCAGCGATGGCTCGGGGGAATGCTGACCAACTTCGGTACTATCAGCAAAGGAATAGAAAGACTGAATGTGCTGGAGCGGATGTTTTCCGATGACAGTGTAAAGGCTTTCCCTAAAAAGGAAATCTTGAAGCTGCAGAAAGAGATGATGAAGTTGGAAAAGGTCCTCGGGGGCATCAAGGCGATAAAAGGTCAGCCCGGGGGGCTGTTTGTGGTCGATCCGAAGCGTGAGAGTATCGCGATAAGAGAAGCAAGAAAGTTGAAGGTTCCCATAGTATCGATAGTTGACACCAACTGTGATCCGGACGAAGTCGATTACGTGATCCCTGGTAACGACGATGCGATCAGGGCAATAAAATTATTTGCCTCGAAGATTGCAGATGCGGTTTTAGAGGGGAAGAGACGTCTCGAGGAGCATCTGCAGGCCGACACCGATAAGAAAGCGCATGAGGCAATGCCCGAAGGCGTTGATGAAAAGGGAGCAGGCGTTCTTGAAAACGCGGAAACAAGGGATGAGATACCGGATTTTGAAGATACTTTTGAGGATAACAGAAAAAAGTAGATATGCAAAATAATGTGAGTGAGGAGGGGAGGTAAATTGACCATTACAACCACAATGGTGAAAAAGTTGCGGGACAAAACGGGTGCCGGGATTATGGATTGCAAGGAAGCCCTGTCATCATCGGGTGGAGATTTTGAGAAAGCCGTCGATTATCTGAGGAAAAAGGGAATGTCCGCGGCTACCAAGAGATCTTCCAAGGCGGCAAAGGATGGCGTGATCGCTTCCTACATTCACATGGGCGGGAGAATAGGAGTGCTGGTAGAAGTCAACTGCGAAACTGATTTCGTGGGTAAAACAGAAGGTTTTCAACAGTTTGCGAAGGATCTGACAATGCATATTGCTGCATCCAACCCTCTGTACCTGAAGCCCGAAGATATTCCCGAAGAGGTTATTGCCCGCGAGAAAGAGATCTATCGAACTCAGGCACAGGCCGAGAATAAACCGGAAAAGATATGGGATAAGATCATTGAGGGTAAGCTGAAAAAGTATTATGAGGATGTGTGTCTTTTGAACCAGAAATTTATCAAGGACACGGATATTACCGTGGAAACACTTCTGACCAATATGATTGCGAAAACCGGAGAAAATGTGTTGATAAGACGATTCGTTCGCTACCAGCTTGGCGAAGAGGTGAATTGATAGTAAAATGAGTCAGGCAGTCTACAGAAGGGTTGTCTTGAAACTGAGCGGCGAAGCGATGGCGGGGAAAGGTTCCTTCGGAATTGACCCCGATGCGGTAAAGCGTATATCCAAAGAGATAAAGGATGTTGTCGATCTCGGTGTGCAGCTTGGTGTCGTCATTGGTGGAGGCAATATCTTTCGGGGTTTCGATGCAGACGCGAGAGGAATGGACAGGACGACAGCAGATTACATGGGTATGCTCGCCACGGTGATAAACAGTCTTGCACTGCAAAGTGCCCTCGAGGAGCTTAACGTGGTGACGAGGGTATTATCCGCCATCGAGATGAAGGAGGTTGCAGAGCCCTTCATAAAAAGAAGGGCCGTCAGGCATTTAGAGAAGGGCCGGGTGGTCATATTCGCAGGGGGAACTGGTAATCCCTATTTTACGACGGACACCGCTGCTTCTCTAAGGGCAATGGAGATAAGGGCAGATGTCATCCTGAAGGCAACCAATGTCGATGGGGTATATGACAAAGACCCCAACAGATACAGTGACGCTGTAATGTTTAAAAATATCATTCATAATGAGGTGTTAACGAAAAATCTTAAAGTAATGGATGCAACTGCAATATCTCTCTGTAGAGACAATAAGCTTCCCATCGTTGTCTTTAACCTGCAAAAAAGGGGGAATATTAAACGAGTGATTTGCGGCAAATCGGTGGGAACAATGGTCGGGGATCGGACATGAAGGAACTGGTGTTCGAGGAACTGAAAGACAACATGGATAAAGCGATTCGGGCCCTCGAGAAAACCCTCAGCAAGGTCAGAACGGGGAGAGCGTCGATCTCTCTCCTCGACGGAATCAGAGTGGAGTATTACGGTGTACCCACACCGCTGAATCAGGTCGCCACCCTCTCTGTGCCGGAGAATCGACTCATTGTCATATCACCGTGGGACAGCGCCATCATCGGAACCATAGAAAAAGCAATCCAGAAATCAGACCTCGGCCTGATGCCGACCAATGATGGCAAACTCATACGCATTACCATTCCTCCCCTGACGGAAGAGAGAAGGAGAGAGCTGGTGAAGCTCGTTAAGAAAATGGCCGAGGAATGCAAAATTAACCTGAGGAATGCCAGAAGGGATGCAAATGATCAATTGAAGATGCTCAAAAAAGACAACGAAATTCCGGAAGACGAATTTTATAAATCCCAGGATGAGGTTCAGAAGGTTACCGATAAGTATATCCAGAAAATCGAAGATATACTTAATGCCAAAGAAAAAGAGATCATGGAAATATGAGCGATCCCGCAGAAGTGATATGATGGGGAGCCTCCAGGCTCCCCATTTGTTTGGGTTTGAATTAACATCTTGAAAAGATTTGATAAATATTTTACTCGTGATACAGTCACCTTGATATTCAACCTGCTTTGTGTTAGGAAAAAATCAAAGGACTTTCTTACACACATGCATCTTACTTTTTTGTTTTAATGAGAATGGAAAATCAGAGAACACTTCCTCGTCACATCGCCATAATCATGGACGGTAACGGCCGTTGGGCGGAGCGTCATGCACTGGGAAGAATTGCCGGACATAAAAGGGGTGCCAAGTCTGTAAAAATTGCGGTGAAGACCTGCAGGGAGATAGGTATACAATATCTGACCTTATATGCGTTTTCAGTCGAAAACTGGAGTCGCCCCCGTGAAGAAGTGGACGCATTGATGGGCTTGCTGGAGAAGTACCTCCGAGCGGAGTTGCAGGAAATGATCAAAAATAATATCCGGTTAATGGTAATCGGTGATATTGAAACATTACCGTCGCCGGTGAGGAAAATCCTCACTGAGTCGATGGACAAAACAGCCGGAAACAATGGCATGGTCCTCAATCTTGCACTGAGCTATGGGGGAAGAGATGAGATTGTCGATGCGGTAAGAAAAATAATGCAAGACAGAGAAAACGGAAAGATTGATCTCCGGCACATTACGAAAGAGGTCTTTTCACGCTATCTTCACACCGCGAATATTCCAGATCCCGATCTTCTTATAAGGACAAGCGGTGAGTACAGGTTGAGTAATTTTCTCCTGTGGCAGACTGCATATACTGAATTTTATTTTACCGACGTGCTGTGGCCTGATTTCCGGCGAAAGCACCTCATGGCTGCCATTGCGGATTATCAGAGGAGAGAGAGAAGGTTCGGATTGATCAGTAATCAAGTACAGAAGGATTAAGCGGGAACAGGATGAGCCCCCACATGAAAAGATGGATAACAGGGGTCGTGGCGGTGCCCATCCTCTTTTTTATCATTTATTTCGGATCCGAGTTGGTCTTTGCCGTATTCATCACCGTCATTATCCTGGGTGCTGCTGTCGAATACAACAGGATGATATTTCGCGATGATTACACCTGGGAGAGGTGGGAAAGTCTGACAATTGCGCTTGTAATTCCTCTCACCGTCTATTTTGGTGATACCCACGTTGTGCTCGCCACGGTTACCTTACTGGTTCTGGCTGTATTTGCCATATTCCTCCTGAGAATAAGAAATAATGTTATCGATATTACCCCTGTGAGTAAAATTGTGCTGGGGTTCATGTATATTCCCCTCACGCTGTCGTCTCTTATCCTGTTACGGCGATGTGAAGACGGGGTTCTGTGGATTTTTTTCATTTTGGTGCTCGCATTTTCAGGGGATATTGCGGCGTACTACGTCGGGCGGGCTCTCGGCAAAAGAAAACTGCTCCCACGGGTAAGTCCCGGCAAGACCGTGGAAGGTACGCTGGGATTATGCATCGGGAGTGTCCTGGGATGTCTGTTGTTCCGGAATTTTCTTTATCCCGCGCTGCCCGCTGTTCATGCTGTGATTATCGGATTCGTGGGCGGAATTTTGGGACAACTCGGTGATCTCTGTGAATCTGCGATTAAAAGGTCGGCAGGTGTGAAGGATTCGGGTACACTCCTTCTGGGACACGGGGGGCTTCTCGATCGTTTGGACTGCCTCATATTTATCGCACCGTTCGTGTATTATTACAGACTCTTATTTGTCGCATGAAAAATATTTCCCTTCTCGGGTCAACCGGCTCCATTGGCACCAGCACCCTGCATGTAATAGGAAACAATCCGGAGAGATTCAGGGTCGTTGCTCTGGCGGGGTATCGGAACATCTCCCTGCTGGGACATCAGATTGAGCAATTCAAACCGAAAGTGGTTTCTGTCGCCGATGAAAAGCATGCCCGGGAACTAAAAAAAATTCTGGGGGGTTTCACCGGGACTGAGATATGCTTCGGGCCTGAAGGTTATCGGGCCGTTGCATCTTTCAGGGAAGCGGATATGGTCGTTTCGGCCATGGTGGGCGCGGCGGGTCTTCTCCCTACTCTGGCGGCTGTCGAGGCAGGAAAAAAAATCGCCCTTGCCAATAAGGAAGCTCTGGTGATGGCAGGAAGTATTATTACGGGAAGGGCACGCGAAAGCGGTGCAGCGATATTGCCTGTCGATAGTGAACACAGCGCGATCTTTCAGTGCATTCACGGTCAGAACAGTACCGATATACGCAGGATCATTCTCACCGCATCCGGTGGTCCCTTCTTGTGTCTCACAAAAACGGAACTTGCATCAGTGAAACCGGATCAGGCGCTGCGCCACCCGAACTGGCGGATGGGGAAAAAGATTACCATAGATTCAGCCACTCTGATGAACAAAGGCCTCGAAGTCATAGAGGCAAGATGGCTATTTTCCGTTGATTTTGATAATATTGAAGTGCTGATTCATCCTCAGAGTATCGTTCACTCAATGGTGGAATTTATCGACGGCTCAGTGCTCGCTCAGTTAGGCGTTACGGATATGAAAATCCCCATCGCGTATGCTCTCTCTTATCCCGAGAGAATACGGTGCGGGGGAGGCATACTCGATGTTACGAAAGTCGGCACTCTGGAATTTCATAAACCCGATACCGATAAGTTTCCAAGTCTGCGGCTTGCATACGAAGCGGGAAGAGCCGCAGGAACGATGCCCGCGGTCCTGAATGCGGCAAATGAGGTTGCGGTGAATGCGTTTATGAAGGGAAGTGTTAAATTTACGGAAATTCCGGATATTGTCGAAAAAACTCTTTCACGTCACCAGGCGAATGGCAGCCCGTCCCTTGAGGACATCCTCGAGGCGGATAGATGGGCCAGGGTATATGCGAGGAGTCTTCTGAAAGGATAAAGGTTTTTTCGTGATCGGTATAAGCATTGTGTCTGTGATCGTATTGTTGGGGATTCTCATATTCGCCCATGAGGTTGGCCACTTTCTCATGGCAAAATATTCCCGGGTCGGTGTGCTGAAATTCTCCCTCGGGTTTGGTCCCCGCCTGGCAGGGAAAAAAGTGGGTGAGACCGAGTATCTTATCTCGTTGATTCCCCTGGGAGGCTATGTAAAACTTCTGGGTGAATCAGATACAGAGGAACTCTCCGAAGAGGATAAGAAGAGGTCTTTTTCAACACAGTCCGTGTATAAAAGAATCGCCATCGTGGCCGCGGGACCGGTATTCAATTTTCTTTTAGCGATTCTGATATTCACCCTGGTGAATATGGTGGGCGTTCCGAAACTCACCACGAAGATCGGCGGAGTATATCCGGAGTCGGCCGCGTTTGAAGCGGGCATGCAAGCAGGTGATGTGATCGTGGCCATAGACGGGAGAGAAACCTCACGGTGGGACAAACTGGCGGAGACGGTTACCGAAGGCCAGGGGAAAGAAATGAGAATCACCGTGGACAGAGAGGGGCAAATCAAGGAGTTCGTCTTGACGCCACGAATCATTAAATCGCGGAACATATTCGGGGAGGAGGTTGATGCATATAAAATCGGCGTCACTCCGTCGTATCAGACTGTTGTCGAGAGAATGAACCCGCTGTCGGCTCTCTGGAGCGGTCTGAAACAGACATGGATGATCAGCAAACTGACGGTGATAAGCATCATCAAGATTCTGGAGGGGGTTATTTCGCCGAGAACGCTGGGGGGGCCTATTCTGATCGCACAGATCGCCGGCGCACAGGTAAAAGAAGGTATCATCCCTTTCGTCTTATTCATGGCATTGCTCAGTATCAATCTCGCAGTCCTCAATCTCCTTCCGATTCCTATTCTTGATGGCGGGCATCTTCTGTTCTATCTCATTGAATTGATAACGGGCAAAGAAATCAGTTTGAAGTGGAGGGAGATGGCCCAGCAGGTCGGTTTTGTCCTTCTCATCATCCTCATGATTTTCGTTTTCATTATGGATATAGAAAGACTTAATATAAAAGCGCTTGATGATTTTCAGAAAGCCTTCACTCGATGAGCATGCTGACCCTGGCGATTGAAACTTCAACAAAAACGGCCGGTATCGCGTTGCTCGGCGATACGGAAATAATCGCCGAGATTTTTTTAAACACGGGAGTTCATCACTCAGTGGTGCTGCTGCCGGCGATTGAAAATATTTTCAAGGTTACGCAAATCAAAGCGGATCAAATAGACCTCTTTGCATGTGCATCGGGACCAGGTTCATTCACCGGCATCCGGATCGGCATCAGTACCATCAAGGGACTCGCCCTTGCAACCGGCAAACCTGTGGTCGGTGTATCAACGCTTGAGGCGCTTGCGTTCAATGTTATCGGATCGTCATCGGTTGTGTGTCCTATGTTGGATGCCAGGAAAAAACAGATATATGCAGCCCTTTACAGGACGGTCCGTGGAGATGCCTTTGAAAAAATTGTGGGGGAGAGGGTTGCCGGTGTCGAGGATTTTTTAACGTGCGTGGGAGAGGAAACTATTTTCCTGGGTGACGGTGCTTTGAAGTATTCGAAAATGATAAAAAATATATTGCCCGGAAAAGCATATTTCGCTTCCGGATTCCAAAATCATATAAGAGCATCTGCGGTTGCTCTCATAGGGAAAAGGAAATATCACGAGGGTGATGCGGTGAACCCGTTCACACTTACACCAGTGTATTTACGCGCATCTGAAGCCGAAATTGCGCGTTCAATCCGGGAATCCTCCTGAGATCAGGCGGGGGAGGTGCATCGGCGTTAAGCCGGAGAAGGCCCGGCGGGCACGCAATGGGCGGAGAGCTATCAGGAAGGTAGATGAAATATTGACAAGAACAGTGGTTTCATATAAAAATTGATCCGGGAGGTGGTCTTCATGGAGGAAGCCGCGGAGGTTCTCATCAAAAAGTATATCGATCGGGATGAAGAGCTGAGAAAATACGTGAGAGATCACGAAAAAATTGAGGCTGACCTCGAGCAATATAACAAAAGGATCTACCTGACCGCCGAGGAAGAGATAGAGCGAAAAAATCTCCAGAAGAGGAAGCTGCGGGGGAAAGAGCAGATTTACAAAATACTGGCTAAGTATCGTGAGAAGTAAAAAATATCCGGATGAGTCATGACAGATACATAGTCCGACAGGGTCTTCCCTTTATACTTCCCCTCGGCATTCTCACAGGCATTTTTTTTATTACAGGACCGGTATGGGTGGCGGTTCTATTCCTGCTTTTCACATTCTTCGTTACGTGGTTTTTCAGGAACCCCCAACGGATCACACCCGATGATGAGAAGGCGGTAATATCTCCGGCCGACGGAAAAATTATAAAGATTGAAGAGATACCGGACAGTGACATATTAAAGGGGCCAAGCAAGGTAATCAGCGTGTTCATGAACGTATTCAACGTCCATGTCAACAGGATACCGTATTCCGGAACAGTGGACGCAATACGTTATGATAAAGGGAAATTCTTTTCCGCGAATCTGGATAAGGCGTCAAAACTCAATGAAAGAAACATGGTGTTCATCACGTCGGATGACGGAAGGCAGTTTTTGACCGTTCAGATAGCCGGATTAATCGCGAGAAGGATCGTGTGCTGGTTGGAGGAGGGAACACATGTGGAAAAGGGCGACCGATTCGGCCTTATTCGATTCGGTTCGCGTCTCGACGTTTACCTGCCCGCCGATTCAACAATAGCGGTGAGGATTGGGGATAAGGTAAGGGCGGGAGAAACAACAATAGGGTGGATGAAATGAAAAAAAGTGGTTCGTTCAGGAAGGATCGGGTGAGGAAAGGTATTTATCTGTTGCCGAACCTGTTCACGACGGGGAGCCTCTTCTGTGGTTTTTATTCCATTATTGCATCGATGAAAGGAGAATATTTTCTCGCCGCGGTGCCTATACTCATTGCGTTCGTTCTGGATGGTCTTGACGGCAGAATTGCGCGGATGACAAATACCACCAGTAAGTTCGGCTCAGAATATGATTCCCTGTCGGATCTGGTGGCGTTCGGTGTCGCGCCGGCTATTCTCGTCTATACATGGGCCCTGTCTCAGTTCGGGAAGTGGGGATGGATCGCCGCATTTCTTTTTGTGGTGTGTGGTGCGTTGCGTCTGGCGAGATTCAATGTACAGATCGGGTTGATCGAGAGCAAAGTCTTTAACGGGCTTCCGATACCGGGGGCAGCGTCCGTCATCGCCACGGGAGTTTTACTTTTCTACTACCTTGGAGGAGAGGGCAATTTCAATGATATTTCCGTCCTCGTAAGTGTCATTGTGTTGTCCCTCTTGATGGTGAGTAGCATTAAATTCTACAGTTTCAAGGATCTGAACTTTTTCGCAAGAAAGCCGTTCATGTCCTTCGTATTGATCGTTTTCATTATGATCATCATCATTGCAGAACCGCAGATTATGATGTTCACCTTCGCGTTCGGTTACAGTCTGTCCGGACCTGTGTGGCTGCTCATAAAACTTGCGAGAAAAGTGCATGGAGAGATGAAATTGAAGAAGATGCAGTTGCACCAGAATCAGATGGATAACAAGGAGTGAAGAGAAGATTGCAAATAGTTGATCGATATACTCCCCCTTTTCAGGGGGTGTTTTTGTGAAATACAAGCGGGAGATATGAATTTGTGAAAGAATATCACGTGGCCGTCGTCGGTGCCACCGGTGCCGTCGGAAATGTTATGGTAAAAGTGCTCGAGCAGAGGAATTTTCCTGTGCGCCGCCTGACGCTGTTAGCTTCGGAACGCTCGATAGGAAAGACTCTGGAATTCAAGGGTGAATCCCTTCCCGTCGAGGTGCTCAATGACGGATCATTTGCAGGAATTGATATAGGACTCTTCTCAGCCGGGGGGGCGGTGAGCCAGCGGTATGCTCCCGTCGCGGCGGCATCCGGGTGTGTGGTGATCGACAATACCAGTGCCTTCAGGATGGATCCGGAAGTGCCCCTGGTAGTTCCCGAGGTGAATCCCGAACAGATAGGAATGCACAGGGCGAAAGGGATAATTGCCAATCCGAATTGTTCTACGATTCAGATGGTGGTTGTCCTGAAACCGATTCACGATGCGGCAGTAATCAAACGTGTCATTGTTTCCACATATCAATCCGTATCCGGAACGGGGAAAGAGGCGATCGAGGAGCTGATCCTGCAAACCAGGG
The DNA here is from genome assembly GCA_016874835.1 of Deltaproteobacteria bacterium. Lineage (GTDB taxonomy): Bacteria > Desulfobacterota > Syntrophia > Syntrophales > UBA2185 > VGTB01. The sequence continues at coordinate 22,333 of VGTB01000009.1, forward strand.
CACTCCTGAGCGGTGGGAAGACAGAGGCGAAGGTGTATCCGCACCGGATTGCATTCAACTGCCTTCCTCACATAGACGTATTCCTGGAGAACGGCTACTCGAAGGAAGAGATGAAGATGATTCACGAGACCAGGAAGATTCTCAATGATCAATCCATAAGAGTGACCGCGACCACGGTGAGAGTGCCGGTCTTTTACGGTCATTCCGAATCTGTCAACATCGAAACAGAGAGGAAGATCACTGTGGAAGAGACAAGGGAAATCCTTGCCCGGGCGCCGGGAGTTACAGTCGTCGACAGTATTAAAGAAAATAAGTATCCTCTCCCCATCGATGCGGAAGGGAAAGATGATACATTCGTGGGCAGAATCAGAGAAGACGAATCGATAGAGAATGGCATTAATATGTGGATCGTATCCGACAATTTGAGAAAGGGTGCAGCATTAAATGCCGTTCAGATTGCAGAGGTACTTGCCAGAGATTATTTATGAGAATAATCGGAGGTGAAGCGAAGGGGAAACGGATATATTTACCAAAGGGATGTAAAATAAGACCTACCTCTGATATGATCAAGGAATCGCTTTTCAATTCGCTCTATGCAGTTGAAGGAAAATCGTTCCTTGATCTTTTTGCGGGTTGCGGGAGTGTAGGGCTGGAAGCACTCAGCAGGGGAGCCGCCAGGGTCCTTTTCATTGAAAACAACCTGGCGTTGGTGAATGCGATAAAGAGAAACATCACGAACTTTCACTTCGAGAGCAAGGCCGAGGTACTTGGACTCGATGCCGACAGGGGCCTGCGACAACTCTCTCGTAGAGGCGAACGATTCCATGTGCTCTTCGCGGATCCTCCTTATGAAAAAGGATTCTTTAAAAAAGTCCTTCGGATTATCTCCGAGAGCGATCTGGTCGCAGACGACGGCACGATCATCATCCAGCATTCCCTCAGGGAAGACAGTGAGATGTGGCCGGAGGGAAGATGTATCTTGAGAGAGAGGAAAAGATTCGGTGACACCGTACTGTCTTTTTTCGCAGTAGGAAGAAAGGAATAAATGTATGACAAAGGTAGCTGTATATCCTGGATCTTTTGATCCCATTACGAACGGACATCTGGATCTTATCAAGAGAGGCGCCAATATGTTTGATGAGATCATCGTGCTCATCGCCCATAACCCTAATAAGACATCATACCTGTTCTCCGTTGAGGAGAGAATGGAATTGATCAGCGATGTGGTCAAAGATTTCGACCGGGTTCGCGTGGATACACATGAAGGGCTCCTGGTTGATTATGTAAAAAAATCCGGCGCAAATGTCATTCTGAGAGGGTTGAGGGCCCTGTCGGATTTTGAGTATGAATTTCAACTTGCGCTGATCAACAGGCGACTCAATAAAGATGTCGAAACGGTATTTCTCATGACAAGCTATGAGTGGTTTTTCACGAGCTCTCAGATTATCAAGGAAGCGGCGAGTTTGGGAGGATCCGTGAGAGGACTGGTACCGGATATTGTCTGCCATAAGTTAAAGGAAAAGTTCGCGAGGTAAAACATAATAATGAAACTATCATCACGGATATCCTCAATAAAACCTTCGCCGACCCTGGAAATAACCGTCAAGGCAAACGCGCTGAGGGCGGAAGGAAGAGACGTCATAGGTTTTGGTGCCGGAGAGCCTGATTTCGATACCCCCGACACGATAAAAAAAGCGGCAGTAAAGGCGATAGAGGAAGGCTTTACGAAGTACACTCCTGTCGATGGGATAGTTGAACTGAAGGATGCGATCATCAAAAAGTTAAAGCGGGATAATCAGCTGGACTATACACGATCCGAGATAGTAGTGTCCTGCGGGGCAAAACATACGCTCTATAATATCACCCAGGTTCTCTTTGAAGAAACGGACGAAGTGATAATACCGTCCCCCTACTGGGTTTCCTATCTCGATATGGTGATTCTTTCCGGTGCCACGCCCGTTATCATTGGGACAGACCCGGCGCAAGGTTTTAAAATAAGTCCCCGCCAGCTCGAAAAGGCTATTACTGCGAAGACAAAAGCAATCATCATCAACAGTCCTGCCAATCCTACCGGTGTCGTGTATACCTTGCCGGAGCTCAAAGCTCTGGCAGAGGTGATCGGGGAAAAAGAGGTTCTCGTAATTTCCGATGATATCTATGAAAAGATTATTTATGATGATATGCACTTCTGCAACATTGCATCCCTCAGTGAAGAAATGAAAAGATTGACGATTGTCGTCAATGGAGTTTCGAAGACTTATTCAATGACTGGATGGAGGATAGGTTACGCGGCAGGACCCGAAGAGATTGTGGCGGCGATCACGAAACTTCAGAGCCAGAACACGTCAAATCCAACGTCAATATCCCAGTGCGCAGCCGTGGAGGCTTTAAACGGAAATCAAAGCAGCATAGGAGAGATGGTTGACGAGTTCAAGAAGAGGAGAGATTTTATTGTAGACGCGCTGAATGACATACCGGGCATCTCATGTATGCTTCCCCAGGGAGCTTTCTACGTCTTTCCCGACGTCTCCGCCTGCTATGGTAAAGTGTACAATGGGAAAAAGATATCGAGTTCGTCAGATTTCGCCGCGTATCTCCTCGATGAAGCCAATGTAGCCGTTGTACCGGGAGCTGATTTCGGGAACGATAAACACATACGTCTGTCTTACGCCACATCCTTGCGCCATATCGAGGAAGGGATGAAAAGGATAACAAATGCCGTTTTGAAACTTTCCTGAGATGGCGTTTTTTGTTTTAGGTAAAAATACCCTTGAGGAAAGATACACATGGGAGGACTCTTCGGCGTAGTTTCGCGGGAAAACTGTTCAAAGACGCTGTTTTATGGGACTGATTATCACTCCCATCTGGGAACGGAACATGGGGGATTGGCGGTCTTGGGAAAAGAGGGTATTCAAAATTCCATACACAGTATCAGTCAGGCGCAATTTAAATCCAGATTTTTTGATGATTATAAACGGATGAAAGGATTCATTGGCATAGGCGCGATCGATGACGAGTCACCGCAACCCCTCATTATGCGGTCGAAATTCGGCACCTATGCGATCGCCGCGACAGGCATGATCACGAATAAGACGGTACTCGTGAAAGATTTGCTCAATCAGGGCGTATCATTCGGAGAAATGACCGGCGGGGGTGTCAACACGGTTGAGCTCGTTGCGAAACTGATCAACATGGGGGATACTCTTGTAGAAGGCATAGGGAAAATGCAGGACACAATCGACGGGTCCATATGCGCGCTGATTATGACTCAGGAAGGTATCTATGCGGCAAGGGACAAGTACGGTCGATTTCCTCTCACAGTTGGCGGCAGTATTGGAGAAAATGAATACATAGTCGCGACGGAAGCAAGTTCATTCCCGAACCTCGGTTATACGCTGATAAGACATTTAGGGCCCGGAGAGATAGTTTTGCTGAGTTCCCGGGGTGTCAAGACAATGAAACCCGAGGGGAAGGAAAAGAAGGTGTGCGCGTTTCTCTGGATTTATACGGGTGATCCCTCGTCCGCCTATGAAGGAATCAGCGTGGAAAAGGCCAGGGAGAGGTGCGGGATGGCCATTGCCAGAAAAGACGACGTGGTGGTGGACTTTGTCACCGGCATACCCGATTCCGGTATCGGGCATGCGATCGGATATTCCATGCAGTCCCGAATCCCCTACAGGAGACCCCTGGTGAAATATACGCCGGGTTACGGGAGAAGCTACACACCGCCATCGCAGGATATAAGAGATCTGGTGGCGACTATGAAATTGAGCGCGATCAGGGATGTCATACAGGGCAGTCGAATGGTGGTGTGTGACGATTCAATTGTACGGGGGACGCAGCTGAAAAACTACACTATCAAGAAATTATGGGACAACGGGGCAAAGGAGATCCATATCAGACCGGCATGTCCTCCGTTGATGTTTCCATGCAAATATACCTTTTCCACACGTTCCATACAGGAGCTGGCCTCACGCAAAGCCATACGGGCAATTGAGGGTAATGATAGTGAACACATCGAGGAATATCTCGATCACCGTTCTGAAAAATACAGGAAAATGGTTGAATGGATCCGGAAAGATTTGAATGTGACATCTCTGAAATACCTGGATATTGAGGATATGGTGGAAGCGATCGGCATACCGGAGAACCAGTTGTGTCTGTATTGCTGGCGCGGGTGTTAAATAATTTTCGCCGTGAAAGATATCTTATAGAGCGTTCGTTGTCTCGTTCATTTCCAATATTTCAAGCCATCTTATACATCTCTTGCTACCGCATAACATGTATCCGAAAGTCATTGAGATTACTCATTGATAGCCGTGGTATCTTCATGTTATAGTAAATTGTCAGATGACTCAGATCGCCATGAAAAGAAAAAAAACGAGACCGGTCTTCCTCGGAGGCGTCAAAGTGGGTGGAAATGCCCCGGTTGTGGTGCAGTCGATGACTTCTACTGATACCAGGAACGTCATCTCCACGGTCGGGCAAATAAGGATGCTTGAAGATGCCGGGTGTGAAATAGTCAGGGTCGCCGTTCCCGATAGGGAAGCGGCGGGAGTGCTTGCCGATATAAAAAAACAAATTACCATTCCTCTTATCGCAGACATTCACTTCCATTATCAACTCGCTCTGGATGCAATCGCACGCGGGGTTGATGGGATCAGGATCAATCCCGGGAATATCAGGAAGGATAAAATGGTCAGGATTGCGCGGGCAGCGAAATCCCGCGGTACGGTGATTCGGCTGGGGGTGAATTCAGGTTCCCTGGAGAAGGATCTTTTGAAGAAATACGGATGCCCCACCTCACAGGCTCTGGTGGAAAGTGCGTTGAGAAATCTCGCTGTTGTCAGGGATGCCGGGTTTGATGATATAAAGATATCGGTGAAATCGTCGGATGTACTCACCATGGTTGAAGCCTATCGCGAGTTGTCGGAAAAGACGGATTGTCCCCTTCATCTCGGCGTGACGGAAGCGGGGAGCATTCTCAATGCAGCGATCAAGTCTTCGGTGGGTATGGGTATCCTTCTTTATGAAGGCATCGGCGATACCATAAGAGTATCTGTGACAGGAGATCCCGTGTCCGAGATCGGTGTGGCGTATGGTATCCTCAGGGCTCTCAATGTCAGGAGAGTTGGACCGGACATTATTTCATGTCCCACATGCGGTCGTTGTGAGATAGATCTCAGCGGGCTTGCGAGGGAGGTTGAGGAAAAACTGAAAGGTATGAAATCATATTTGAAGATTGCCCTCATGGGATGTGTGGTCAACGGTCCCGGGGAAGCAGCCGAGGCGGACGTCGGCATTGCCGGAGGCCGGGGATCCGGACTTCTTTTCAAGAAAGGGAAGGTAATCAGGAAGGTGCGGGAGAAGGATTTCGTAGAGTCTTTGCTCAGGGAAATAGGAACAATGACAGTTGGGGAGAAGGAGGCATAATGCGTTATTCTCAGTTATTCCTGCCGACGGGCAGGGAGATACCCTCCGATGCAGAAGTTGTCAGCCATCAGCTTATGATTCGTGCAGGTATGATAAGGAAGTTGACCAGTGGGGTCTACTCCTATCTTCCCCTGGGATACAGGGTCATTCAAAAGGTCGAAAACATAATCCGAGAAGAAATGAACAGAGCGGGGGCCCAGGAAGTGTATATGCCCATGGTCCAGCCCCGGGAACTCTGGGAAGAATCGGGGCGGTGGCAGCATTACGGGAAAGAACTGCTGAGATTCAGAGATCGCCATGAGAGGGATTGCTGTCTGGGACCAACGCATGAAGAGGTCATTACCGACCTTGTGCGCAATGAGATCAGGACCTACCGCCAGCTCCCCAAAAATTTCTATCAGATTCAGACGAAGTTCCGTGATGAGATCAGGCCGAGGTTCGGTGTCATGAGATGCCGCGAATTCGGAATGAAAGACGCATACAGTTTTGACATGAATGAAGCCGGTGTGGATGAGAGCTACAGGAAAATGTATGATGCGTACACCAGAATATTCGAAAGGTGCGGTTTGACATTCAGAGCGGTGGAGGCCGATACCGGCAGCATTGGCGGGAGTTTTTCCCACGAGTTCATGGTCATTGCGGATACCGGAGAGGACGCACTGGTATTCTGCACTCTCTGTGAGTATGCGGCGAATCTGGAAAAGGCGGAAATTGCCCGGCCTGAAAAGGAGGATACATCTCAGGGAGAACATCTTCCTGTCGAGGCAGTCCATACCCCCGGTATGAAGAGCATTGACGAGGTATGCGGTTTTCTCAATATGAAACCGGAAGACATCGTAAAAATGATCATATACAGTGCAGACGGCGTTCCCGTGGCGGTTCTGGTGAGGGGTGATGTGGAGATCAATGAAGTCAAGGTAAAAAATTTCCTGGGATGTGATCTCCTCGAGAAGGCTGACGAGGAAATGATTTACCGGGTAACGGAAGCTCCCCGCGGATATGCGGGAGCAGTAGGAATTAACGTGAAAATAATTGCCGATTATTCGTTGTTGGGCATGTCCAATTTTGTGACGGGAGCAAACAGAGAGGATTATCATCTCATCAATGTGAACGTCGGGAGAGACTTTGCCGTTGAGACCTATGCCGACCTCAGATTTGTCAGGGATACGGATTGCTGTCCGCGGTGCAAGGGCGCGTTGAAATTTGCCCGGGGCATTGAAGTCGGCCACGTCTTCAAGTTGGGAACGAAGTATTCCAAGACGATGAAGGCCACATATCTCGACAGGAACGGTCAGGAACGTTTCATGGAAATGGGCTGCTACGGCATCGGTATCGGACGAACGGTTGCAGCAGCGATAGAGCAGCACTATGATGAAAACGGCATCGTGTGGCCCGTCGCGATTGCCCCCTTCCAGGTCATCATCACCCCCGTCAACGTGAACGATCACAGGATTGCAGAAATATCGGAGACGTTATACGCATCTCTCCTGCACAGGGGTGTGGATACACTCCTGGATGACCGGGACGAAAGGGCCGGGGTAAAATTTAAAGATGCGGATCTCATAGGCATCCCGTTGCGCGTCACGGTCGGGCAGAAGTCGCTCGTGAACGGCGTGCTTGAAGTCAAAATGAGGAAAACAGGAGAGGTCAGGAAAATGCCTCAGGAAGAGCTTGAGCATATGATCGTCTCCTTTATTCATGAGGGCATGTAAGGCCAATGCTTCGGATCACGGACATCCTGGATAAGACACAGTCCTATCTCGTGCCGGAAGAGCAGGTGATGATAGAGAAGGCTTATGTGTTCTCCGCATCCGTGCATCAGGGACAGCTGCGCCTTTCAGGAGAACCGTACCTCACCCACCCGATGGAAGTCGCAGGCATACTCGCCGATATGAAACTTGACGCGGCAACGATTGTGACAGGTCTGCTCCATGATACCGTTGAGGACACACTTGCATCACCCGAACAGATAAAGGAGATTTTCGGCGATGAAGTGGAATTTCTCGTGGAGGGATTGACGAAAATCAGCAAGATTACCATCGGCAGCAGGGTGGAGCAGCAGGCGGAGAATTTCAGAAAGATGATACTTGCAATGTCTGCGGACATCCGCATTCTCATGATTCGCCTGGCTGACAGGATACACAATATGAGGACGCTTCAGTTTCAGCCACCCGAAAAGCGGAAATATATTGCCGAAGAAACACTTGAACTGTATGCGCCGCTGGCGAACAGGCTGGGAATAAACTGGATGAGGGTCGAACTCGAAGACCTGGCGTTCTGTTATCTTCACGAGGAGGCTTACAAAGCACTGGTAGATCGTATCGCCCGTAAGGAGGAGGAGAGAGAAAAATATACCGGAGAGGTTAAGGAGATCATTCAGAGGGAGATTGACAGGTTTGGCATGAAAGGGATCGTGGAGGGGCGGGCAAAGCACTTTTACAGCATATACAGGAAAATGAGCGAGCAGCAGATTGATCTTGATGAGGTCTATGATCTTATCGCGTTTCGAATCATCCTGGACTCGGAAAAAGAGATTGAATGTTATGAAGCATTGAGCGTTGTGCATGCATTATGGAAGCCCGTTCCCGGTCGGTTTAAGGACTATATCGCCATCCCGAAGGTGAATAACTACCGGGCGTTGCACACGACCGTCATAGGCCCGTACGGTGAAAGAGTGGAAATCCAGATAAGAAGCAGACTTATGCACGAGTGGGCTGAGGAAGGTATCGCCGCTCACTGGCGGTACAAAGAGGGGAGAGCGTATAAAAGAGACGATGATGAACAAATCAAGAGACTCCGGGAATTACTGGAGGTACAGCAGGAACTCAAAAATCCAAGGGAATTCATGTCCCACTTGAAGATGGCCCTCTTTCCCGACGAAGTCTATGTGTTTACTCCCAGGGGAGATGTGAAATCCTTTCCCAAAGGAGCCACCCCTATAGATTTCGCATACAGTATTCATACCGACGTGGGCGATAAGTGTATCGGTGCCAAAGTGAACAGGAACATCGTGCCCCTGAAATATGAACTCCAGAATGGTGATACAGTCGAAATTATTACCCAGTCGGGCCATCACCCGAGTAAGGACTGGTTGAAATATGCGGTAACGACCCGGGCACGTGCGAGAATCAGAAGCTGGATAAAAACAGAAGAGAGAAGAAAAAGCATCGATCTCGGCAGGGATCTTCTGGAAAAAGAGTTCAGAAAACAAAACCTGAAATTCAGTCAAATTATAAAATCCGACGAAATAAAAGAACTCTTTGCGGAGTATTCTATCAGTTCACTCGATGATCTGCTGGCAATTGTCGGCTATGGCAGGGTATCGCCGAAACGGGTTGTCAATCGATTTCTTCCGGAAGAGATGAAACCGGAGGAACCTCTCCCTGAAAAACAGAAGAAGAAAAAACTTTCGATTTCAACTCCCGGAATCTCACTCACCGGGGTAGAAGATGTCATGGTGAGATTTGCCCATTGCTGTAATCCGATTCCGGGAGACGAGATTCAGGGGTATATTTCCCGGGGGAGGGGTATTGCGGTGCATACAATGAGCTGTCCCAACATCGAGGGGTTGGATCCTGAAAGGGTTGTCGATGTGCAGTGGAACATAAGAGAGAAACAGACCTATCCGGTCAACATGAGGGTCGTGTGCAAGGACAAGAAGGGCCTTCTTGCTGAGATCAGTACGATAATCTCATCTCTCGACATCAATATCAGCCATGCAGAAGTTGAAACAAGGCCGGCAGACATGCAGGCGATTTGCGATTTCATCCTGGATGTATACGATCTGGACCAATTCAATCAGGTTCTGCACGCAATCAAAAAACTAAAGAACGTCATATCGGTCGACAGAGTGAGGAAATAGCGCACGTCGTTTTGTCATTGACACACAGCCGGGATTTGCTGTATGAAACGCAGGCTTTTTGCCTGTTTAACTTCCGGGAAGGGAAATGAATATGCGTGGGTATCATATCCTTTTTTTTCGCCGCCGGCTCTGTCTGGGTGCCGTGATCTTTTTCCTTGTACTGCCGGCATTCGTGTTTACCCTGCCTTATCTCTCATCAGCCCAATTATCACGGAGTACACACGTGGTAACCATAGACCCGGCACACGGTGGATCCGATCCGGGAGTGAAATTATCAGAGAGCAGTTACGAGAAAGAGATAACTCTCGCCATTTCGTTACTGCTGAAAAAGGAGATCAGTAAGCTTGGGAATTTCCAGGTGCGACTCACAAGGGATTCCGACAGCAATGTTTCCATGTCCGAGAGAAAGAGAATTGCCGCATCTTCACAATCGGAATTGTTTGTGAGCGTTCATGTAAACGCAGGCTTCGGGAAGGCATCGACGGGATATGAGATATATTTCCCGGGTTTCGTGACTGCGGTGGCGGAAAAGGGCGGTTCAAAAGAGATTCTGAGGGATATGGCAAAGAATAAGTTACTGAACGATTCGGTAAAATTAGCCCAGTTGATCCAGAAGAATATGGAAGGTGTCTTTCCGAGAAAGAGCCGCGGGCTCAGAGCGGCCCCGGTGACTGTTCTGGAAGGTTTACCCATGCCGGCTGTTGCGGTGGAAATTGCGTTCGCGACAAATCCGGACGACAGAAAAAAGATTGTCGACGAAAAGGTTCAGGGAGCAATCGCGCGGGCGCTTGCTCAGAGCATCAACAGCTACTTTTAGATGTGTTTGGGATTCCATGGGGCTTGTGAGAAAAAACGGTCGCGGGTGGAATGAAATCCGTAAAATGAATATTACGAGGGATTATCTGCAATTCCCCGAAGGATCCGTTCTCATGGAGATAGGGAATACGAGAGTCATATGCACGGCGACACTCGAGGATACCGTCCCGGCGTTTTTGAAGAATTCCGGTAAGGGCTGGTTGACTGCGGAGTATTCGATGCTGCCAGGGGCAACGAAGGTGCGCACACCCCGCGAATCAACGAGGGGGCGCATAGGCGGGAGAACGCATGAAATTCAAAGGTTGATCGGAAGGTCTTTGCGGGCGGTTACATCTCTTGATGCATTCGGTGAGAGGACCATTTACATCGACTGTGATGTGATCCAGGCCGATGGAGGAACCAGAACAGCGTCGATAACGGGAGGGTTTATCGCACTGGTCGATCTTTTCCGAAGACTCAAGGCCGGCGGTGTTGTGAATCAAATTCCCGTAAATGATTACGTATCGGCGATCAGTGTGGGAATTGTTGACAACCATATCTGCATTGACCTGGAATATGAAGAAGACTCGCGGGCGGAAGTGGATATGAATTTTATTATGACCGGGAGAGGAAAGTTCATCGAGGTTCAGGGTACTGCCGAGAAAGCTCCATTCAGCCGTGATTTATTTATTCAAATGACTGATGTTGCCGCGATGGGCATCGGGGAAATCACAAGAAAACAAAAAGAAGTACTGGGAGAACTGTTCTGAAAAGAATTGTGCTGGCGTCAAAAAATGAAGGAAAAACGAGAGAAATCAGAGCAATCTTATCGGATTGGGGGATAGACGTCCTCTCATTGCGGGATTTTGAGAATATTCCGGACATACGAGAGGACGGGAAAACGTTCATTGAAAATGCACTGAAGAAAGCGAGAATGGTATCCGGGCATACGGGAGAAGTGGTTCTGGCTGACGATTCCGGCCTGGAGGTTGATTGTCTGGATGGTGCACCGGGCGTGCATTCATCAAGATATTCGGGGAGCGGGGCCACGGATCCTCGAAACATACGAAAGCTCCTGCGCGCAATGGACAGTGTTCCGGTGGAAAAAAGAGGTGCCTCCTTCAGGTGTGTCCTCGTGCTTTACTGGCCGGATGGATATTATGAGACCTTCGAGGGTTCCTTGCGGGGTATCATTCATGAGAAACCTGTCGGGGACGGCGGATTCGGCTATGACCCGGTGTTTTTTCTTCCTGAGCGTGGCCTGACCGTGGCGCAGCTTTCTCTGGAAGAAAAGAATGCAGTCAGCCACAGAGCCCGTGCGGTTCAAAAACTAAAGGAGCATTTAAGCGCATTAATGTCGACCTGACAGTGCGACGGCATACATACGGGGCGTAGCGCAGCCCGGTAGCGCGCCTGCTTTGGGAGCAGGATGTCGGAGGTTCAAATCCTCCCGCCCCGACCAGTAATATCGGGGGTTGCAATCTATGCGATCCCCCCGGGTGACACGGCGAGAGGTGATCGGGATTATTCATGAATACTCACCCATGGGAAAGATACAGCCGCTACGCACTCACCCTGCTCCTTGTTGTCAACCTCCTGAACTATATCGACAGGCAGATTCTCTATGCCGTGTTCCCCCTTATCAAATCTGATTTCGGTTTATCCGACACGTTATTAGGTGTTCTTGGCAGTGCATTCATGATCTGCTACATGGTGGCCGCTCCCGCACTCGGGTGGCTTGGGGACAGGCTGAGCAGGGTAAAACTTTCCTCTGCGGGATTGGTTCTCTGGAGCGTTGCCACTGCGTTTCCGGGTATCGTCACAGGATACGGTCCGCTTTTTCTCGCCCGTATGTCCGTTGGCATCGGTGAAGCGAGTTTTGGCACAGTAGCGCCGGGTCTCATTTCCGATTATTTCCCCAAAGAGAGGCGGGGCCGGGTACTCGCTCTCTTTTATCTCGCGATTCCGGTCGGCAGCGCCTTAGGTTACATCCTGGGCGGTATCATCGGACAGCAATTAGGCTGGCAGGCGGCTTTTCTCATCGTGGGTATCCCGGGGATTCTTCTGGCGGTCCCCGTATGGCTTCTCCGCGAACCCCCGAGAGGATTCAGCGAGTCGGGGATAACAGGTGAAACCCCGCGGACGAAGTCGCGGTATCGATCGCTCTTTACAAACCGTTCTTATGTGACCAATACCTTTGCCATGACCGCCATGACGTTCGCGCTCGGTGGTTTGGCCCAGTGGGTTCCCATGTTTCTTTGCCGCATTCATCACCTTGATGTTGCCGCGGGCAACCTTTTCTTCGGCGGGATCACGGTGCTCGCGGGTATCACGGGTACTCTGACCGGCGGGTGGCTCGGAGACCTTTATCAGAAGGAAAATAAAAGGGGTTACGTGAACGTATCAGGCTGGGGTTTTCTGCTGGGGACTCCGATCACCATCTATGCCCTTGCGACGGACTCCCTTGCCGGTTGTCTCATCGCGATTTTCTTTGCCGAGTTTTTTCTTTTTTTAAATACGGGCCCGCTCAATACCGTGATCGTGAATGTAACTCCCCCCGATATCCGCGCCATGGCCTTTGCGGTAAACATTTTTGTGATCCATGCGCTGGGAGATGCTATCTCACCTACGATACTGGGAATGCTCTCGGACGCCTGGGGACTCAGAAACTCGCTCCTCACGACTTCGATTGCCATTGTCGCGGCAGCGATCTTCTGTTTCCTGTGCGGACGCTTTATCGAAAAAGACATGGAAAGAATCTGACAGGAAGCGCCCCGTGCGGAAAACGCCTTTGAGCAGGTTGACCGGTCCCGGGATGATCAGACCGCCCGTTGAGGAGAAACGCCCGGGGAGCTATGTCTGATATTTTTTCATGATCTCCCGAAGGGCATTTTCGACCATTTCCCTGATTACCCGCAGGCGTTCTTCCGTAGCCGCCTCGAAGCGAAGGACCAGAACGGGTTGTGTATTGGAAGGACGTACAAGCCCCCAGCCGTCCCCGAAGGGAACCCTCACCCCATCGATATCGATAATCTGGTAGCTTTTACGGAAATATGCCTTGGCATCCTCCACGACCTGGAATTTGATGTGATCGGGGCAGTCAACCCTGATCTCGGGAGTGTAGAACGTCGTGGGGACATCTGCGAGGATCTCGCTTATCTTCTTTCCGGAGAGAGAAATGATCTCCAGGAGTCTTGCGGATGCGTAGATCGCGTCGTCGTATCCGAAATACCTGTCCGCAAAGAACAGGTGACCGCTCATCTCTCCGGCCAGCGGTGCCTTTTCCTCTTTCATCTTGCTTTTGATGAGGGAGTGGCCTGCTTTCCACATGATGGGTCTTCCCCCGTGCTTTGCGATATCGTCGTAAAGCTTTTGCGAACATTTCACTTCACCGATGATGGCAGCGCCGGGATTCTTTTCCAGGATGAATCTCGAAAAGAGTATCAGGAGTTCGTCACCCCAGAGGACTGTTCCCTGATCCGTGACAACACCGATCCGGTCAGCATCACCATCGTAAGCGATGCCGATGTCGGCCTTCTTTTCTTTTACCAGCCGGATCAGTTCCCTGAGATTTTCAAGGATCGTGGGATCGGGAAAATGGTTGGGAAACCGGCCATCGGGATCACAGTAGATGTCGGTGATGGTGCATCCGAATCGCTTGAAGAGGGGAAGCGCGAACACACCGCCAACACCGTTGCCGCCGTCTATGACGACATGCAGGTCCTTTTTGATCCGGACGTTTTTGAAGAGATACTCTTCATATGATTGCGAAACGTCGCGACGCTCATAATTGCCGCTGCCGGTTATGTAATTTCCGGTCTCCATGATTTTTCTCAGTTCCTGAATATCACTGCCGTGAATGGTGTCAGGCCCGACGCATATCTTGAAACCGTTGAACTCCGGGGGGTTGTGACTTCCCGTGACCATGACACCGCCGTCCGCGCCGTAATGGCGGATGGAGAAATAAAGCATGGGCGTGGCACACAGTCCCACATCGATGACATGAATACCCGTGGCATTAATTCCCTTACGCATAGCATCACGGTACTCGTCCGAGCTGAGACGGCAATCCATACCGAGAGTCATTGTCCTGACTCCGCGGGGGAAGGCGAATGTACCGATTGCTCTTCCCAGCTGGGTGACGAAGTCAAAATCCAGATCCTTGCCGACGACCCCTCTTACGTCGTATTCTCTGAATACCTCGGGATTTATCATAATTCATTCTCCTTATGACCGGGAAAACTGAGACAGATCGACATGATTTCTTATCAGTTGTTCAATGAGAAGTATTTTTTCATTATCGTCTGCCTGAAGAAGGGCTTCTATGATATCTATCTGCTTTGCAATCTGGTAAGTATCGAGCGTCACGAGAAGGAGAGGTACCTGCCGTTGTGACGCTTTCGAGACGAGTTCAGGAGATGGTTCGATATTGCATGTGAGAATTACAGCCGACGTATCGGTATCCAGGGCGGCGGCAATCATGTCATGACGATCACCGCTGGTGATCACAACCTTGTCTTTTTCATGGAAGACAGGGCTTTTTACCGCGGCATTGGCGGACATGGAACCTATGACGATACTCTTCACGGGACGGTTCAGGAAGGATTCACCGGTGACAATTTTGGCAAACAGGCGATCGGCGAGAAAATTTACGGTGAATTGGGGAAGTTCGTCACGATAGGGGATTACCCCTAATACGTGAACAGGTAACTGCTTTATCTTGGGAAGATGAATATTGACGAAATCTTCCAGATTTGTGACCTTGTTAACAATAATACCCTTGAAGTTAACGGTTCCCAAATGAATATGCTTTTGCAGGAAGATGATGTCGTCGATAATGGTATCATCTTTCCCGCTGATCACGATCAGGAGCTCTGCGTCAAGAGCTTTAGCCAGTGATATGGCGTCAAGGTGAACGGAGATGC
>VGTB01000010.1 GCA_016874835.1 Deltaproteobacteria bacterium
CACCCCGGGATGGAATTTCATATAAGCCTCCAATGTTACCTGAGCCACAGGAAGGACAGTTGTCGATCCTTTGATCACGACATTTTGACCCGCAAAGGCGAAGCCCGTACCAGCAAGCAGAGTCAGTACTATCACAAATGTTATTCCCGTTTTTTTCATACAGTTCCTCCAGTATTTTTTGAGTGTTATGTACAAAATAATTGTTGCATTACGATGACAGTTTCATGAAGTTACTGTGAATGCAGAATATCCTGTCATCTTTGACTGCAATCTCATCTCCATTTTACGTATTCCCCAGAAAGTGTATAGCTATGGAACGTCAATCGCAACCGAATAAAAGCCACATAAAGTCGTTTATAATATTTTCATACCCCTGTCATCGATGTGTAACAAACTTCTGATACACTCTACAGATAAGGTCGCAATATGGAAAAATCACGCGTCCTGTTTATAAACGTATTAACAAAAGAAACAAGCGTGCTTCCAAGCCGATAATCGCTCCTTGACACTCATCAGAGAACCGTGATAGAGGTCGCGCGCATATCTCCGAAGGGTTCTATTGATGCAGATGATGCCCCCAAAACAATGTTGTGATTGATCGAAAATATGGAAATCTCTCCTCTCATCTCCGTGATCGTCATTGTCTTCATCGCCCTCATCTTTGATTTTATTAACGGTTTTCACGACGCCGCAAACTCAATAGCCACGATCGTTTCGACCCGTGTGCTGAAGCCCCACCATGCCGTCATATGGGCAGCCTTTTTCAACTTCGTGGCTGTCTTTTTTATCGGTGTACAGGTCGCAAAAACCGTCGGTACGGGGATTATAAACCCCGCGATTGTGGATAATGTTCTTATCTTCTCCGCGTTAGCCGGAGCGATCACATGGAATCTCATTACCTGGTGGCTGGGTATTCCCAGCAGTTCGTCCCATGCCCTTATCGGCGGTCTCATCGGGGCGGGTCTCGTGAAAGGGGGAACTAAGGTTCTCATCTGGAAGGGAATTATCAAGACCGCGAGTTTTATTATTCTTTCTCCATTAATCGGCCTGATCATTGGATTATTGCTAATGATACTCACCCTGAATTTATCCCGATATACTTCAGTGCATACTGCGGATACATTGTTCAGGAGGTTTCAATTGTTTTCGGCGGCCATATTCAGTATAAGCCACGGCATGAACGACGCGCAGAAGACAATGGGTATAATTGCCATCGTCCTTTTCAGCGGTGGTTATCTGGGTTCCACTTTCTACGTCCCCTATTGGGTTGAGTTCACCTGCTATCTGGTCATTGCCCTGGGAACCATGGCAGGGGGATGGAGGATTGTCAAAACGATGGGAACGAAGATTACAAAACTTCAACCCATGGGAGGTTTCTGCGCAGAAACTGCGGCCGCCGTATCCATAATCGGTGCTACTGTCGCGGGTATCCCGGTGAGTACAACCCATACAATCACGGGAGCAATTATGGGGGTAGGGGCTACAAAGCGGTTGACAGCCGTCCGCTGGGGGATTGCGAAAAATATTATCTGGGCCTGGATTCTCACCATACCGATTTGTGGACAAATCTCAGCTGCCGTCTACCTGCTGCTGCTCGCTTTCCGGTAAATGGTTGCAATAAGAAGATTGTATTGAGGTTTCGATTGAATTAGTCTATAAATCCACTCGGTGTTTTTTATGCAGACATTGAAAATTACCTTGCCAGGATTTGTTCCACTTATCACACTGCCATTAAATGTGAACAGATTTTTTGTATAAGAGGGTTGCCATCATGAGAGTGAGAAACTTTTTATTTTTAAAGGTATTTGCTTCCTATCTCGTCCTTGTCCTACTGGCAATTGTGGTCCTGGATTTTTTTCTGACCCCGAAAATCCGGGACGTTATGACACAAAGTATCGAGGACGACATGTTCCACATTGCACAAATCATTACCCTTATGCCCAGAAGCGACATTGAAAAAAAAGTCCCGGAAATTGCCGGGCAGACGAATTTACGGGTAACACTCATCGACAGGGTGGGCAGGGTGATATCGGATTCCCAGGGTGATGCAAAGCAAATGGATAATCACCTGAACCGTCCCGAGATCCAGCAAGCGAAAACAGAAGGGCGTGGGAAAACCTCCAGATTCAGTGTGACTCTCCAGGAAAGCATGCTCTATATTGCCCTTCCCCTGAAAGAAAATACCGAGGTAAAGGGGTATATCCGACTGTCTCGTCCTCTTGTAAAAGTGAGGAAGTCGATCGATCATCTGTATCAGGCAATACACCTGACGCTCTTCATTATCGCTCTTCCTTCACTCCTTCTTGCCTTTCTCTTTTCGAGAGCTATCGTTACCCGATTTATGGGCTGACAGGCTCTGTGAAAAGGGCATGCAGGCACTAAAGGATAAGGTAAGATGAAGTACAGAAGAAAACGGAAAAACGGTGAGAGTTTTTATAAAGCAATGTTACTTCAGGTCGGCAAATTTATACCCGATGCCTCTGACGGTGAGGATATACTGGGGCTTGTCTTTGTTTTTTTCGATCGCTGCCCGTAGACGGCTGATATGAACATCCACCGTTCTGGGTTCGACAAAGGTCTCATCTCCCCAGACATAATCGAGGAGTTGATCCCTGGTGTAAACCCTGCCGGGGTGTTGTGTCAGGAACCGCAACAGTTTTAATTCTGTCGGCCCCATGTCGACCCTGTTGCCGTCCACAGTAACTTCGTACGTCCCATAATCAATGTGGAGCCCCCCGAATCTGAACGTCTCTGCTTTCCCGGGTCCCAGACGTAATTCCGACCTCCGCAGAACCGCCCGCACCCGTGCCACGAGTTCCCTGACACTGAAGGGTTTAGTGATGTAATCATCCGCCCCCATCTCAAGGCCAACTATCTTATCCACCTGATCACCCTTCGCTGTGAGCATGATGATGGGAAGCGTTTCCGTTTCCGGATTTTTCCGGATAAATTTGCACACCTCAAGCCCCCTCGTGCCGGGCAACATCAAATCCAGAACTATCAGGTGAGGTTTTCTGGTCTTCACCATTTCGAGGGCACTCTCTCCATCATAGACCTTGATTACACCGAAGCCCTCTTTTTCAAGATTATACGCGATCAGATCGACGATATCTTTTTCGTCATCGACAACAAGAACTGTTCTCTTCATACAGACGGGCTAAAACAGATATTCCAAAAGCTTTTTGATGCTGCTTACACTGATGCACTCTATTTTCCCCTTCGGGGTTTCACTCCTTGAGTGTACGTGGGGAAGAATGCAACGCCTGAAGCCCATGCGGGCCGCTTCCTTGATCCTGGTTTCCATCTGGGAGATCCCTCTCACTTCACCGGTAAGTCCTACCTCGCCGAATACCACTGTTCCCGCATCAACCGGTCGATCGAGAAAACTCGATGCCATGGAAGAAACGATCCCTAAATCAATGGCCGGTTCATCGACCTTCATGCCCCCCGCCACGTTGATAAAAATGTCATGGCCGCCCAGCCGGAACCCGCATATCTTGTCCATGACTGCAGCAATCAGGGAGACCCTGTTGTGATCGACCCCGATGGTTGTTCTCCGGGGCATCCCCAGAGTCGTCGGACTGACAAGAGACTGGATTTCAATGAGTATCGGCCTTGTTCCCTCCATACTCGGAACCACCACGGAACCTGCCGCACCTTCGGGTCTCTCCGTCAGGAAAAACGCAGAGGGATTTGATACCTCATTCAGTCCATTATCCCGCATTTCAAACACACCGATCTCATTGGTCGGCCCGAACCTGTTTTTCATCGCCCTCACAATCCGATACGCGTGCCCCGAATCTCCCTCAAAATAGAGAACAGTGTCGACCATGTGTTCCAGAACCTTGGGGCCTGCGATCGACCCGTCCTTGGTTACGTGCCCCACCAGAAAAATGGGGATCCCTGTCTTTTTCGACAGGAGAATAAGCCTCGCCGATGACTCCCTGACCTGTCCCACACTTCCGGGTGCGGATGCAAGTTCCGATGAAAAGACCGTCTGAATCGAGTCAATCACCACGGCTCCCGGCAGCAATCCCTTGATGTGTTTGACAATATTATCCAGATCGATTTCGACAAGAATGAAAAGATTTTCCGATACGGCACCCACGCGTTTTCCCCGCAGCTTTATCTGCTTCGCCGATTCCTCACCGGAGACATAGAGGACATGTAACCCTTTTTGGGCAAGATTCTGGAGCACCTGAAGGAGCAGGGTCGATTTTCCTATTCCGGGATCACCGCCTACCAGCGTAACCGACCCATTGACAATCCCTCCCCCCAGCACTCTGTCCACCTCCGCAATCCCGGTGGTGATGCGTTCTTTCTCATCGGCACGGATCTTTTCAATGGACAGGGGGGATTCATCAAATTGTATGTCAGAGAGAGCCGACCGATCATGAGTTCTGAGTTCCTCCTCCACAAACCGGTTCCACCCACCACAGGAGGGACACTTCCCCAGCCATTTTGGTGACTGATGTCCACAGTCCTGACAGAAAAAAGTGGTTTTAACCTTTTTCACCTTTATACATCTCCCGGTAAATGATAGTGGAACATATTTCTTTTTTCCATTACAGTCAACTCATATCCAAAATGACTTGAGTAATCATTTTAATGCTGATATATTTCCCCCCCTGTGAAAAAACTCAGGAGAAATGACATATGCATAACCCCAATTTCAGCTCCGGTCCCTGCAGCAAAAGACCGAATTGGAACCTGGATGCACTCAAGGACGCACCCGTAGGGCGGTCCCATCGATCTTCGCTGGGCAAGAAGAAACTGGCAAAGGCCATCGCCGAAAGTAAAGAAATCCTAAGAATCCCCGAGGAGTACCTCGTGGGAATCTTCCCCGGATCGGACACCGGCGCTTTTGAGGCGGCTATGTGGACCCTCCTGGGGCCACGGCCTGTTACCGTACTGGTGTGGGAAAGCTTCTCCGAGGGGTGGGCCACGGATATTACAAAACAGCTTCATCTCAACCCAACTATCCTCAATGCTGACTACGGAAAAATCCCCGATCTCAACGCTGTTGACTGGTCGAATGACGTTGTCTTTGTGGCAAACGGTACCACGAGCGGCGTCAAAATCCCCGACTGGGAGTGGATCCCGAAAGACCGGGAGGGATTGTCCCTCTGCGATGCCACCAGTGCCGTCTTTGCCATGGAGGTGGACTGGTACAAAGTCGATGTCCTCACCTATTCCTGGCAGAAATGTTTAGGCGGTGAGGCAGCCCACGGTATGCTCATCCTCAGTCCCGGGGCCGTAAATCGCATCGAATCCTACGATCCTCCGTGGCCTCTTCCCAAAATATTCCGCATGAAAAAAGGCGGGAAAATCAACAGGGCTATTTTCGAAGGAGACACCATCAATACCCCTTCCATGCTCTGCGTGGAAGACTATCTGGATGCCCTCGCCTGGGCGAAAGAAATCGGTCTGGAAGGACTCATCGCAAGGAGCAGAGCAAACTTAGAGGTAATCGAACAATGGGTGGAAAAAAACGACTGGATCGATTTCCTTGCTTCATCCAGAGATATCCGATCGAATACTTCCGTGTGTCTGTCCGTGATCAGCGATAAAATAAGGGTATTACCGAAGGAGGGACAGGCGAAATTTCTCAAGAGCATTGCGGGGGATCTGAGCAAGAAAAATACCGCCCACGACGTGAATTCATACAAAGATGCCCCCCCGGGATTCCGCTTCTGGTGCGGCCCGACGATTGAACCGGACGACATAAAGGCGGCTCTTGTGGAACTCGAGAGGGTATATCACGAAAAAATCAAGGAACTGTGATCTCAGTTACAAACCACAGTAACATCAGATTGATTCAGGAGGACCATTTCAATGAAAAAAGTGCTGGTAAGTGACACCCTGGCAAAAGAGGGCATCGAAATATTTAAAAATACCCCGGGAATCGAGGTCGATGTAATGACGAACCTCACACCTGATGAGATCAAAGGAGTCATCAAGGACTACAATGGACTGGCCATCCGGAGTGCTACGAAGGTGACCAGAGATATCATCGACCACGCCGAGAATCTTGCCGTCATCGGAAGAGCGGGAATCGGCCTCGACAACGTCGATATCAACGCAGCGAGCAAGCGGGGTATCGTTGTGATGAACACCCCGGGGGGAAATACCATCACCACGGGCGAGCACACCATCGCCATGATGCTGTCCCTCGCGCGCAAGATCCCCCAGGCAACAGCCTCCATGAAAGGAGGAAAGTGGGAAAAAAACAAATTCATAGGTACGGAGCTCTATAACAAGACCTTAGGCATCATCGGCATCGGGAGGGTCGGCACCATCGTTGCCGACAGGGCTCTGGGGCTGAGGATGAACGTCATTGCCTACGACCCCTTTATCTCTCCCGATGCGGCGGGAAAGTTAGGCATTGCCTTAGTTACCCTGGATGAACTGCTGAAGAAATCCGACTTTATCTCCGTACACACCCCCATCACGAAGGAAACAAAGGGAATGCTCAATGCAAAAGCATTTGAGAAAATGAAGAAAGGGGTCTTCATCATAAATTGCGCCCGGGGAGGCATCGTCGTCGAAAAGGATCTTTATGATGCCATCAAATCGGGAAAAGTTGCAGCAGCCGCTTTAGACGTCTTCGAGGAAGAGCCACCAAAGAATAAGGAGCTCATTTCTCTCTCCAATGTCATCTGTACTCCCCATCTGGGGGCATCAACGGACGAGGCGCAGATCAACGTGGCCATTGCGATTGCCGAACAGATTGCAAACTTTCTCACGAAGGGCGAAATCAAAAATGCGGTTAATTTCCCCTCCATAAGCGCGGAATTACTGAGCGTCATCCAGCCATATCTTGACCTCGGTGAAAAATTAGGGAAATTTGAAGCCCAGCTGGTCAAAGGCGGTATCAAAGAAGTAACCGTGGAGTACAGCGGGGAAATCCTCAATTATAATGTGGCCCCTATCACCATATCGCTTCTCAAAGGTCTCCTGACCCCTATTTTGAACGAAAATATCAACTACATAAACGCTCCTGTCGTTGCCAGGGACCGCGGGATCAGGGTTGTCGAGTCGAAGAGCAGTGAACCGAAGGATTATACCAGCATGATAACCCTGACCGTCAAGACCTCCGAGGAAGTGGGCTATGCAGCGGGAACCATATTCGGACGCATGGATCCCCGTATAGTCAGGGTTAACCAGTTTACCGTCGAAGTCATCCCTGAAGGGCATATGTTGGTCGTATCGAACTATGACAAACCGGGAGTCATAGGGAACATCGGCACAACCTTGGGAAACAACAACGTCAATATTGCAAGACTTCACCTGAGCCGGGAACAGGTCGACCAGAAGGCCCTTGTTGTGCTGACGACGGATACTATGGTGACGGAAGATGTCCTGAGCAAGATGAGGAACCTGCCCAATATCATCTCGGTTACGCAACTGGAAATGTAAACAGGAGGAGACTGCGCATGGCAAACGTTGTGGTGGTAGGAACCCAGTGGGGAGATGAAGGCAAGGGTAAGGTAGTTGATCTCTACGCGGAAAATGCCGA
Organism: Deltaproteobacteria bacterium; assembly: GCA_016874835.1. Lineage (GTDB taxonomy): Bacteria > Desulfobacterota > Syntrophia > Syntrophales > UBA2185 > VGTB01. The sequence goes on from VGTB01000010.1 coordinate 7,520, forward strand.
CGTCGTCGCCAGGTTTCAGGGAGGAAATAATGCAGGTCACACGATAGTTGTGAAGGGTGAGCAAACCATACTCCATCTGATTCCCTCCGGAATCCTGCATGACAACAAGATCTGCATCATCGGAAACGGTGTGGTGATCGACCCGAAGGTGCTTCTCGATGAAATCGACAGACTCGTTAAAAGGGGGGTGATGCCTCCCCACACGAAATTGTACATAAGCGAGAGAGCTCACGTGATCATGCCCTACCACCGGAAGCTTGACGTTGCCCGCGAGGCCCGCAGTATCGGAAAAAAAATAGGTACAACGGGAAGGGGCATCGGTCCGGCCTACGAGGACAAGATGGGACGTGTGGGAATAAGAATGTGTGATCTTATAGACGAACAGGTGTTCAAGGAAAAGCTCGCCAGAAATATCGAGGAAAAAAATTTCGCCCTGACCAACCTCTTCAAGGAAGATCCTTTAGACGAAGAAGCCATCTATCACGAATATATGGCATACGCAGAAAGGATCAGACCGTATGTGAGAGATACCTCAACGGTCATTTACGAAGAAATGAGAAAGGGAAAGAAAATTCTCTTCGAAGGTGCCCAGGGTTCCCATCTGGACATAGACCATGGCACGTTTCCTTACGTCACTTCCTCCAACACGGTGGCGGGCAACGCCTGTTGCGGAACCGGAGTGGGCCCATCAGCCATCAATGAGGTCATCGGAATTTGCAAGGCGTACACCACAAGGGTGGGAGAGGGGCCTTTCCCGACGGAACTGAAAGATGAAATCGGAGACAGAATACGGGATAGAGGCCAGGAATACGGAGCGACCACAGGAAGAAAGCGCCGTTGCGGCTGGCTGGACATGGTTTTAGTGAGACAATCGGTACGGCTTTCAGGCATAACCGGCATTGCGCTGACCAAGCTCGACGTCCTCACCGGAATCGAAATACTGAAAATCTGCGTCGGCTACAGTACCCCACAGGGAGTTTTCAGTGATTACGTTCCTTCAAACCTTCGCACACTTGCCCAGTGCGAACCGGTTTACGAAGAAATGGAAGGATGGAAGGAAGATATCAGCAAAGCAGGAAAAATCGAAGAACTTCCTGAAACGACTCAAAGATATGTCAAGAGACTTGAAGAACTGGCCGGTGTGAAACTGATGATCGTCTCGGTGGGGGCGGGCAGAGAGGAAACGATCGTGCTGAGGGATCCTTTTGCGAGCTGACCTTTTTTCTTGACAACTTACGACCCTTCTTAGTAATAGGGCACGCTTCAAAAATATCTTATGGATGGGCCGTTAGCTCAGGCGGTAGAGCAGCGGACTTTTAATCCGTTGGTCACGAGTTCGATTCTCGTACGGCCCACCAGGATAAATCAGTTAAACGCATCACGATTTACCTTGATATTCATTAATGTTTTATTTATCCTGCCCGACGTAAGATGTCCTTCTCGCTCTCAAATATCCATAATACTTTATCAGTGTTACCTGAGGGACTTTTCACACGAGCGATTATTGAACAAAAGAGTGTAATCAGAGGATGAATCCTTTTTTCCAGCGAGACGTATATATTTATATACTGCTGCTTGCGTTCATAATGCCCGTATTCGGCTATCTCACCGATTTCGTCTATCGTACGGGTCCCGTGGTTTTTGTCGCATGTACCCTTATCGGAATCCTTCTCTTCATCTGGGGTTTTGTTGAATACAGAAAAGCGAAAGGCAAGAAAGAACCGAGAGCTGTGGACTGGATCAGCAAGGGCTGTACATTCCAGATCGCGGGAAACCATCAGGAGGCAATTATTGCCTTCACCAGAGCTTCAGCTATGGAGCCTAACGCCGCGATCGCGTTTTACGCGCGGGGGCAAAGCTATTGGGAACTGGGAAACGTCGATCAGGCAATAAAGGATTTCGATCGGGCTATTGCACTGAATCCCAGATTTGCAGAGGCTTACGAGAGGCGCGGCGTTTCCCACACACGGATTGACAAGTACGAGCAGGCCATAAAGGATTTCGACATGGCGATCACGCTAAATCCCAAACTTGCGGTTGCATACAGCAATCGCGGGACTGCTCATGAAAAACTGGGAAACCCCGAACAGGCCATAAAGGACGCTCAGGCAGCCGCCCAGTTGGGACATGATGGGGCGCAAAAGCTTCTCAAAGAAAAAAGAATTCGATGGTAAATCTCCCACTTCTCCATCGAGGTGGATCTCCCGCCGGCTTACCCTTGAACCCCCGACAGGATCAGTTCAAAATCCGCACATATAAAAGACCACATTTAATCACCGAGGGATATGCCAATCTCTCTCGCTGTCTTGATGGTATCGCTGTTAAGGGGAACATTTTTTATCTGTCCGATCACTTTTTCCAGAGGAACCGCCTTCACGTGAGGCGGGTCCAGAGCCACCATGATCCCGAACTTCCGTTCCTCAACCATGCGCACGGCGGCCGCACCGAAACGGAGCGCTATCAGCCGATCAAAAGTTGTGGGAGCCCCGCCGCGTTGAAGATGACCAAGAACGATGGAACGCGTCTCTTTCCCTGTTCTCTGTGCGATTTCCTTTGCCAGATATTCAGCGATACCTCCCAGGACAACGTGCTGGCGCCCGACCTCCCCCTTGCCTTTGTCAATAGCCCGCCCACCTTCAGGTACCGCACCTTCCGCAACAACAACTATCGCGTATCGCTGCCCGCGAATCACCGACTCCATAATGTGATCACAGACCTTATCGATATGAAAGGGAATCTCCGGGATGAGAATGACATCCGCCGAACCGGACAAACCACTGTTGAGTGCGATCCAGCCCGCGTTACGACCCATTACCTCGACCACCATGACCCGTTCATGTGATTTTGCGGTGGAATGAAGGCGATCGATCGCCTCCGTGGCAATACCCACGGCAGTGTCAAAACCGAATGTGATGACCGTCTGCTGGAGATCGTTATCGATCGTTTTGGGAACGCCGACGACCGGCATCCCTTTCTTGAAGAGATTGTATGCGATCTCGAGGCTCCCGTCTCCACCCACCGCGATGAGACAATCAAGGCGAAGCCGTTTAAAATTTTCGACAACCCTGTCCGACACATCCCGGATTTCAACCTCCCCTGCCATATTCGTCAGGGGCATCTGAAAAGGATTCCCCCGGTTGGTCGTCCCCAGGATTGTTCCTCCTATACTGGATATATGGCTGACCTTTTCGGGAGTTAAACGAATGACTTCATCAGTATTGAGAAGACCTGCATAACTGTTCTTGATGCCATACACTTCCCAGTTTCTATGGTAAGCAGCCATAGTAACGGCCTCGATCACCGCATTAAGACCCGGTGCATCACCACCTCCCGTATTTATGGCAATTCTCATCTTTTTCTCCACTGCGTCCTCCTTCATGAAAAGGTAATCGTAAATACCCTCTGCGATCCGCACCACCGTATCTATATCACATTGCATTCGCAGGATCACTGAGAAAAATTTCAACAACATTCCCTTCATATCACATCCGACATCGCATCCATTGAGGAAAGTGCCTTTCCCGGCCGTGAAATGCCGGTTGCATTTTCGGCGTGATGCTATTATAGAGCAGTCGAGATTCTGGAAGGGGAATATACATGGAAAAGCCTGTCCTGAGGAGAGACATCCAGCCTGTCGGCACCATAATCAACGGCCGTCAGATGATTACATTCCACGACCCTTATCAGCTTTCAGACAGCGGCATTGCCTTAGACGCCACCTCTCTTCCCATTCTCCAGCTTTTAGATGGCTCTCACGACGTGAGGGACATCCAGATCATATTGATGAAGCGCCAAAGGGGGCGCATCGTGTACACCTCCGAAATTGAATCGTTCATCAATAACCTTGACAGGGCCTTTCTTCTTCAGAGCGAATATTTCGAGAACAAGTTGAATGAGCTCCGCAGAGACTTCAGCAGCAGGGATAACCGGCTCCCCATACACGCGGGGAAATCGTACCCGTCGGACGCCCGGCTCCTCTCCCGAAGTATCCGGGAAATTGAAAACAGCATCCATCATAAAGGTTCAGGGGATATTCCGGACTCAATTGCAGGCATTATAGCTCCCCATATCGATATCAAAGCGGCACAGCACGTCTATGTAAACACCTATCGCCACCTGAAAGATAAACGGTACGACCTGGTCATCATCTTCGGCATCAATCACCACGTGCAGGATGGCCTCTACTGCGTTACCGAAAAGAACTATGTAACTCCTTTCGGCGAAATTAAAACGGACAGGACGTTCATCTCGGAATTGAAGAGACGGGTGCCGGAGGGGACACTTACACCGGACGACTTCGGACATAAAATTGAACATTCCATAGAATTTCAGACCATCTTCCTTCATCATTTCCTGCGGGAACCGTTCTCGATCGTTCCGGTTCTGTGCGGGAGCATTCACGATCTCATATCCCAGAAAAAGGATATATTTTCCGATCATCGATACTGCGGTATGGTGAATACCGTCAATGACCTGATAGGCGAAAGAAAAGCACGTACTCTCTTAGTTGCAGGTGTTGATTTTTCTCATGTCGGACTGAAATTCGGGGATCAACTGCCGGCAGAGGTGATTCTACCCCAGGCGCACGCAAACGACAGGAAAATCCTTTCCCTTCTCTCACAGGGGAAAATTGCTGAGATTTACAAAAACGCTCTGGAAACACAGGACAGGTACCACGTCTGCGGACTCCATGCCATCCTCGTTATCGGCAGCCTGCTCAAAGGCAGTCACGCCACCATTCTCCACTCAGAAATCTACGATGAACGGGTGACGAAGAGTGCCGTGACGTACGCCTCTTTACTTCTCCCGCCTCCACATCCACAGTCCTCCGGAAACCCCGCAGGGAGTTCCGGGGCACCTTCCATCCCGAAGTAATAAACATGGAATATGATTGACAACCGCACCATTTTGGAATATTTTCTTCCAAAAACCACACAAAAGGAGCATGGAGAATGACCGGCACACTATTCCGAACGTCAATGATACTGCCTGTCGTGATTCTTTCTTTATTTATCTCTTTGGTTTATTCCGGCAACGCATGGGGAGGACCTTATTACCAATATACCGACAGCGACGGGTCTGTGGTGATCACCGACAATCCGCCACCGGGAGTCAAGGCGAAACCATTACATACCCTCAAAGAAACGACAGAGCAGGAAAGAGTGGAGTGGGAAAAGGAAAAGACGCTCCGGATGCAGCAATACCGCGAGGAAGATGCGAAGAGAAGCGAAAAATCGGACAAGATTAAAACGCTGAGGGAAGAATTGGAACGGGCGAAGATGAACGAGGAGAAATACAGGTCGAATATGAATCAGTCCCACGGCTTTGCCCAGAAAAATTCCTGGAAGAAGCAGTTGGAGGAACAGCAAAAAGAGATTGACGAAATAAAGAAAAAAATCGACGAAGCCGAAAAAGGTCCATGATGTGAAAGGATTTTACCACACTAAGAAAGGAAATCGGCGTACTTTAGAAAATCTTCTCATCCCCCAGGCGGGCGCGCTGCTTGAGGAAGTGATTCAACCCCGAGAGGGTGCGAACATTTTGCTCCCTAAGAGCTGCGAGAAAACGCGTGAAAAGCTGTGCCGTTAAAAAGGCGTCCCCTATCGCGGTATGCCTCTCTCCCGCCTCAATGCCATAATAGGCAATGAGATTATCCAGAGAATAACTCTTGACCGGAATATGCAGCGCATTAGCGAGAGCTATAGTGTCCAGTGTCCTGTTCTTGATTTTCGTCCGACAATATTTTTTCAGCTTGGGGTTGATAAAGCCCAGATCGAAACCGATGTTATGTCCCACGATCACACTATTTCCGATAAAATCCAGAAACTCAATCAGTACACCGAAAAAGCCCAGGCGGCCGACCAGCATTTCCCTTTGAATCCCCGTAAGCTTTAACACATTTTCCGGCACTTCCCGATAGGGATAGACCAACTGATGAAAGGTCTTGTCTCCTTCTATTTCATGGCCTTTGACGATCACCGCCCCGACGGCAATGATCTCATCACCCTTCGCATGGTTAAAACCCGTTGTTTCCAGATCCATGACGGCATAGCGCACATCTTCCAGCAGAGTTGATGGGGAAACCGATCTGCTGTTTCGAGCGATCATCTCTCTTATTTGCTCAACCATGAAAGGCGGCAGTCCGTTTTTCTTCTGATTCTGCCTGAGGAATTTTTTTGCTTTGTCAATCAATGCATCCATGTATTTTCAAACGCCTGATGAAAGGGCCCTGCGGGTGTAATCCGTAAAATGCTCACTGGTGATTTTCTGCAGACGTAAAATTGCAGAAAACGCACCTTTCAAAAGCAGCTGTTCTGTCTTGTTGAGACGATATGGATTTACATAGTTATCGGCCCCTTTCCCCTGTTTGAGCTTGTTCACGTTTTCACGTATCTCCAGCATCATCAGAGTTTCAAAGGCTTCCCGTATGAGTGCCCCATCCTCCCCGGATATAATGCCATTTTTCACAGTCCGGTCAATCCTGCCTAAGGTGGACGCATCGGATATCCTGTTTCGCACGGCAAAAACACGGAAACAGTTGATAATATGACGGCACACGTACTTGAGGTTTATCTCATTCTTGTGGGGCCCCTTTTTCTCCGTGACGAAACCTCCCAATAGATTTAAAGGGACGGGTCTCATAAGTTCATCTTCCGTCAAGATATGAGTCAAGCCGTGGGAAGTTTTAAAACCATCAAATATGTGCTCCCAGAGTTGCTGGCTCAGGCCCCACGATCCATATAAGGGCCGGCAATCCAGAAAGATGGTGAGCATCCGGATGCTGTCCTCCTCATCCTCATTGAACCAGCGGGTAATAACTTTTTTCCACTCACTCAGGGAACGACACCACTTCGGGTTCGATGCCATCACACCTCCCTTGCAGGGGGCAAATCCGGCTCGTACAAGCTCTTCAACCACCCTGGAGCCGAGCACCTGAAAATACTGACTGTGATCGCGTGTACTGTCGTCATAGATGATTGCATTATCCTGGTCGGTGCGAAGCATCTGCTCCTTGCGTCCGGCACTCCCCATATTGATCCAGCAGTACTCCACGGGAGGGGGACCATACCCGTTCTTTGCCAGCTCCTGTTCACACAATACGATGATCCTGGACGTCAGCCGATCGTGCATCTCCGTAATGATCTCGAAGAGTTCAGGTACAGACGCCCTTTCCGTCACCAGGGCATATAAAAAATCATCCACCTCCTGGCCGATCTGGGAAAGATGGTCCAGATCCTTCGCGGTCTCTATTTTATCGGTAACCCAAAGACTTCCGGTGCTCCGTGTATTGACCAGATCACGCAAAGCCAGAACTCCCACGAGCCTGTCACCATCCATGACCACCATGTGTGTCACCTGATGTTTGATTACCGCTAACAGCGCCTGGTTGTAGAAGGCTTCCATCTGGAGTTTGATCAGTTTCTCGTCCATGACCATGCCTGCCGTAAGATTTTCCATCTGACATGATGCACGGGTCATTACCTTGTGCACGAGATCTCTTTCTCTGACCAATCCAATGGGATACTCTTTATCATCAACGACAACCACGGAACCGACGCGTTGATCCACCATAAGTTTCGCCACATCTGCGACCGGCGTGCGATACTGACAGGTAACCGGTTCTGTCGTCATAATCTCACTTACCCGCTTCCGCAGAAGGGGCGATTCCGTCGTACTGCGGGCCTCATAGGAATGCTGAACAATAACTTCATTGTAGAGTAACCGCAGACGTTCGGTAAGTATTCCCGTATAGTGACCTGAAAAATGAGGATGAGTAACCATCAACTCTTCTATTATCTTCCCTGGTATGAGAATGCACGTGATATCTTCAACTGCTCGAACCGAGGCGGGATAAGATTTTTGGGTGAGAACCGATGTAATCCCGAAAAAATCGTGTTGATGACGGAAGCCGACACCGGATTCCTCATGTCTTTCATCCGTGATAACCACCTCCGCGGTCCCACGGGCTACGACAAAAAGTATCGGAGGCCCCTCTTTCCCCTGTTTCAGAATGTAAGAACCTCTGGGAAATTTTCTTACCTCAACGGACTCAGCGATGTCCGCAAGAACTTCCGAACTCAGGTAGTTGAAGGGAACCGTTTGCCTCAATACTTCCACGACGTCAACTTCCATGGACGCCTCTCAACATTGTTGGGTTTTTGTATAATGTTTCGATATGCGGCAGAACTGCCCCTGCCGCAATGAATCTGATACTCACGGTAGAATCAGGTTATCAGGCTGGGATATTGACCGATCAACTATATACATTCCTGCAGGTACTTTCTCGCGACCTCTTCGGCCAGCGAACAGGGATCCGATTCCTTCTTCAGTAATTTTTCTACCATGCGATCGAGCTCACCGGTACTTACGAGCATGTTCAGCACCGGTTCTAAAATGCTGGATCGAAGCGCCTCATTGAGTTCATGCATAGTTTTGCGGCGCAGCCTGTCACCTATCAGGTCAGAACTTACCAGGAATTCATAATGTTCATGAATACGAGCGCTTAACTTACCAATGTCCTGTTCAAATTCTTCAGGTTTGAAAGAATTACCGATCGTTACTATGGGGGGTCGCCAACCGCCGGCGGCAACCGGAGACATGTCCAGCATGGCCATCAATTCTCTCTGGAGTTTACCTGCTCCTTCGCGGTCAGACTTGTTTACCACGAATATGTCTGCAATCTCCATGATCCCTGCCTTTATCGCCTGGATTTCATCTCCCATTCCGGGAACAAGGACGACTATTACCGTATGGGCATAGTTGATAATTTCCACCTCCTGCTGACCCGTGCCCACGGTTTCTACAAGAATGATATCTTTCCCCATGGCATCCATGACATGGATCGCATCGCCGACCGCCTTTGACAGCCCACCGAGAGATCCCCTTGTCGCAAGACTCCTGATGAAGACACCGGGATCCTCCGCGTGTCGCTGCATGCGTATTCTATCTCCCAGGGTGGCTCCTCCGGTAAAGGGGCTTGTTGGATCAACCGCTAAAACACCCACTGTTCTGTTTCTTTTCCGGTTCGCTTCAACCAGTCCGTCAACAAGGGTGCTCTTCCCCGCTCCCGGCGATCCGGTAATGCCCACCACCTGAGCCTTACCCGTATAGGGAAAGATATGCTTGATGGTAAATTTCGCCTCAGGGATACTATCTTCAATATCTCTTATAAGGCGGGATGCCGCCCTGATGTCACCCGCCTTAATCTTTTTGCCTATTTCCATCGCATTATTCCAGCGGTTTCACATTCTTTTTGATCCAATCCACGATCACATCAAGAGGCGTGCCCGGCGTAAATATCGCCTTGATCCCCGCATCATAGAGCTTCTGACAATCCTGATCGGGAATAATTCCACCCCCGATTACGGTGATATCACCCGCACCGTTTTCCTGCAACAGTTTCACCACCTGAGGAAACAAATACCGGTGAGCCCCCGAAAGACAGCTCAAACCCACGAGATCCACGTCTTCCTGAATAGCCGATGATGCAATCTGTGCCGGCGTCTGGTGACATCCCGTATAAATCACCTCAAAGCCCGCATCCCGGAAACACCTCGCCAGCACCCTGGCTCCTCGATCGTGACCATCAAGACCCGGTTTCGCAACCATGACACGAAGTTTCCTCTCTGACATTTTCATCTCCCTCCTGCAATTATTCTCCTAATAGAGTCCCGGATCACGGTATTCGCCGTACACTTCACGATAGACATCGCATATCTCCTGAACGCTGGCCAGATTCTTCACCGCCTCAATGCAGTGAGGCATGACGTTCTCACCTTTCTTGCACGCATTCTTAATATCATCGAGACTCTTTTTTACCGCCTTATTATCCCGCTTCCTGCGTACCGCATTCAACCTCGCGATCTGATCCTCCTCCACCTTATCGTCAATCTCCAAAAGAGGAATGGGTAGTTCTTCATCGGTCACGTATTTATTGACACCGACCATGATCTTCTCACCGGCATCAATCTGCCTCTGAAACTTGTAGGCAGCATCGGAGATCTCAAGCTGGGGGAACCCTTTCTCGATTGCGGCAACCATGCCCCCCATTTCATCAATCCTGTTGATATAGTCCCAGGTCTGCTCCTCCATCTCGTTGGTCAGGGCTTCAATGAAATATGAACCTCCCAGAGGATCAATGGTACTGGCCGCCCCGGTCTCCTCTGCGATGATCTGCTGGGTACGGAGAGCTACCTGCACGGCACTATCCGAAGGGAGACACAATACCTCGTCTAAGGAGTTGGTGTGCAGTGACTGAGTACCGCCCAACACCGCAGCGAGAGCCTCAACAGCCGTCCTCACCACGTTGTTATACGGCTGCTGGGCCGTCAGTGAACAGCCTGCCGTCTGGGTATGGAAGCGCATCCACCACGATCTCTGGTCTCTCGCATTGTAGCGGTCACGCATGGCCTTCGCCCAGATTCTCCGGGCAGCCCTCATCTTGGCGATTTCTTCAAAGAAATCGATGTGAGAGTTAAAGAAGAAGGAGAGCCTCGGTGCAAACTCATCTACATTCAACCCTTTTCGGTTTATCACGTCCTCTACATATTCCATACCATCGCGGAGCGTGAACGCCAGTTCCTGTACTGCCGTGGAACCCGCTTCCCTGATATGGTATCCGCTGATGCTGATAGTGTTCCACCGGGGTACATACTTCGTCCCGAACTCAACGGTGTCGCTGATGAGTTTCACCGACGGCTCCGGCGGACACATGAATGTCTTCTGGGCGATGAACTCCTTCAGCATGTCGTTCTGAATCGTTCCTCCGATCTGAGTGAGGGGAACTCCCTTCATTTCCGCCGCCGCACAGTACATGGCCCAGAGCACGGAAGCAGGCGGATTAATGGTCATGGACGTCGTCACCTTGTCCATGGGAATCCCATCGACAAGCTGAAGAAAATCCTCCAGGGTATCTATGGCAACACCGCACTTCCCGCATTCACCGCGGGCTTTGGGAGAATCCGTGTCGTACCCCATCAGAGTCGGGAAATCGAAGGCTGTACTCAGACCGGTCTGTCCCTCTTTGAGAAGCATATGCCAGCGCCTGTTGGTGTCCTCCGCGCTCCCCATACCGGAGAACATCCTGAACGTCCAGTAGCGCCCGCGATAACCGGTCACCTGATTACCCCGCAAAAAGGGAAACTGCCCCGGATAGCCGATATCCCGGGCAAAATCCATATCCTTCATATCCTCAGGAGTATAGAGTCTTTTGATCTCGAGGTCTGAAACGGTTGACCAGCGCTCCTTCTGGTCAGGAACCTTGCTGACCACCTTTCGCACCTCATCCTCCCACTTCTTCCTCAGCTCGCCGGATTGGCTCAGCACCTCTTTCGCAAAGTACATATAACCTCCTCCTTCCACATAAGTATGCAATAATTATTACGCATCATTAAAGCGAAACACTTGTTTCAGGATTAATTCAACCTTATTCAATCTCATGATATATAATCCTGCTCCCGGCACATATGTTTGTCAAGGGGTAAAGATTCGCCCCGCAGCAACGCTATCTATGATCAACTGGACAATGATGCCATCTTATGTTATTCATCGCCACGTAGCATAATCCATCACCCGATACGGAGGTACTTCAATGGAGATCAAAATGCCCATCAAGTTCCACGGCAATTACCGCGTGATCATCCGCAAGGGGGACTGGGAAGCCCGGGAGCGATGCCAGAAACTCATTATCAGAGAAATCTCACAAGAAGAAAAAAACCAATACTACAAAGACATGGATGAAAAAGACATCCCGACCCACCAGGTGAACTTTTTCGACTTCGGCTGCCGTCGCATCATAGAGGGCATACTCACAGTAAACGAGGAAGACAGAGCAGTTTTTAAAGTAGAAGAGAAAGAGTACGAGTTTTCACCTTTCGTCCCTAACACATGATCCGGTAGTAAGAGCCGGGATGTCTTCGTCTTACCGAAGGCCTAAGAGCTTTCTGGCAATGACCACCCTCTGTATCTCATTTGTGCCTTCATAGATCTGGCAGATCTTGGCATCCCGCATATGCCTCTCCGCAGGGTACTCTTTTATGTACCCATAACCGCCAAATATCTGCACCCCTTCGATGGCCGCCCGCATGGCGACATCGGATGCGTAGCACTTGGCCATAGCCGATTCTTTCTCAAAATCGAGACCATTATCTTCCATCCACGCAGCACGCAGGAGCATCAACTCCGCCGCATCGAGTTCCATTGCCATGTCGGCAAGCTTGAACTGGATGGCCTGGAAGGATGTAATCGGCTGGCCGAATTGAACCCTCTCTTTTGCATAGGCAAGGGCGTCTTCAAGGGCCGCCCTGCCGATTCCTGCCGCCTGAGCCCCGATCCCGATCCTCCCGGCATCGAGTCCGGACAGCATCTGCCTGAATCCCTGTCCCGGTTGCCCTAAAAGATTTTCCGCCGGTATCTCGGCATCTTCAAAAACAAGCTCCGCCGTTCCGGAAGCTAAAATTCCCATCTTCTCCTCAACCTTGCCCACCTTAAAACCCGGAGTGTTTTTCATATCCACGATGAGGTTGATGATCCCCTTGTACTTCAGTGCAGGATCGGTAGTAGCTGCCAGGACGCAATAATGGGCCACATTGCCGTTGGTGATAAAAAGTTTTGTCCCGTTGACAATATATTTATCCCCCTTTAAGACAGCCCGGCATTTCAATGCGGCAGCGTCCGAACCGGCGCTGGGTTCCGTCAGGGCATAGCAGCCTTCCACCTGGCCACTCGCCACGGGAGTGAGATACTTTTTCTTCTGTTCTTCCGTTCCAAACTTCAAAACCGGATACCCATAGAGGGAATTGTTGACCGATACGATGACGCCGCAGCTCGCACAGGCTTTGGAAATCTCAATCATACAGAGAACATAAGTCACATTGTCCATCCCCGCACCGCCATATTCCTGAGGCACGGCGACACCCATGATACCCATTTCGCCGAGTTTACGGCAGATCTCTTCCGGATGCCGATGAGTCTTGTCCAGTTCCGCAGCGATCGGTTTGATCTCCTGCTCTGCGAACTTTCTCACCATATCCCTCACATCTCGCTGATCTTCCGTTAATCCAAAATTCATGGTTCATAACCTCCTTACTGATATATTTCCAGCATCATATAACGTTTCACACTAACTGCCCGTATACACAGGTTTTCTCTTTTCCAGGAAAGCCTTCATACCCTCTTTCTGGTCATCGGTGCTGAAGCACTGGGCACAGCACTCCATCTCGAGCCTGGTGGCATTGTCAAGAGACAGATCATACCCGAAATTTATGGCGTGCTTGGCCATCTTTATGGCAAAGCCGGGCATACCGGTGAGCTTTCTGGCAAATTTCTTTGTTTCCGCCAGAAGCTGATCAGGGGGGAAAACCCTGTTCACGAGACCGATTTCATACGCCCTCTTGGCGTCGATCTGCTCACCGCTCATGACCAGTTCCTTGGCCCTCCCCGTGCCGACAAGCCGTGAAAGTCTCTGCGTTCCTCCCCATCCCGGAATTAGTCCTATGAGAATCTCAGGCTGACCGAAACGGGCCGTCTCGGAGGCGAACCGGATATCGCATGCCATGGAAATCTCCGTGCCCCCGCCCAGAGCAAAGCCATTCACGGCGGCAATCGATGGTTTTGGTAGTGTCTCGAGTAACCGCAGTGTCTCATGGCCAAGCTCCATGAACGCAAGTGCTTCTTTGGGTCTCAGGTTTTGCATTTCCGCGATGTCCGCTCCCGCCACGAAAGCCTTCTCTCCCGCCCCGGTCAGGATAAGCACTTTAATGCTCTCGTCATTCTTGCAATCTATAACCGCAGCCATGAGCTCTTTCATGGTCTCCGTGTTCATGGCGTTCAGGGCCTTCGGCCTGTTGAAAGTAATTACAGCAATCCCTTCTTCAACTTCGAATAAGAGGTTTTTGTAGTCCATCTTATATACCCCCATTTCTTTCAATAACACTTATTTGATTTACTTACTGTAATCGTAGAACCCTTTCCCCGTTTTTCTCCCCAGATAACCCGCATCCACATACTTTTTCAGGAGCGGGCAGGGACGGTACTTGGAATCACCGAATCCCTTATAGAGAACATCCATGATAGCCCAGCACGTATCCAGACCGATAAGGTCGGCCAGTGCCAGAGGACCCATAGGGTGATTCATGCCCAGCACCATTATGTCATCAATGGCCTTCGCCGTACCCACGCCCTCCATGAGGGCATATACCGCTTCGTTGATCATGGGAAGCAATACCCTGTTCGATATGAACCCGGGAAAATCGTTGCATTCCACAGGGACTTTTCCGAACTGTTTTGAGAGGGACTCCGTCACGTTAAATGTCTCCTGCGACGTGGCGAGCCCCCTGATAATCTCAACAAGCCTCATTACGGGAACGGGGTTCATGAAATGCATCCCGATAACCAATGAGGGCCTCTTTGTTGCACCGGCTATTTTTGTGATCGGAATGGACGATGTATTCGTAGCCAGAATCACTCCCGGCTTGCAGACTTCATCCAGCTTTTTAAAAATTCCGAGTTTGAGATCCTCCCTCTCAATCGCCGCTTCCACGACAAAATCGGCATCCTTCATGTCGTCCAGATTGGTGCTCTTCTTAATGCGGCTCAGGATTTCCTTCTTCTGATCAGCCGTAAGCTTCTCCTTGGCAATGAGCCTGTCGAGATTTTTCGATATTGTGTCGTACCCCTTGTCCACAAACTGGTCTGCAATGTCATTCATAATCACATTCAGTCCACCGGGATTTGCCGCAACCTGGGCGATGCCGTTTCCCATCTGACCGGCTCCGACAACTCCGAATGTCTTAATCTCCATTACTCCCTCCTCCCTTCATTTATATTTCGACAGTTGAAATTGAAGTTTGTCTTCAGAAAGAGCGAATGCAAGATTCTTTCGCAATCATTCTCCGCGAAGCAAAACGACCGCAAAGGTAAGTGTTTGAGCCCATCACACTCTTATCAACATCGCATCTCCCTGGGCATTCCCGGAACAGATGCCGCACACACCTATCCCCCCACCCCTTCTCCGCAATTCGTAGGCCAAGGTCATGATGATTCTCGCACCGGTCGCCCCGATGGGATGGCCGTAGGCAATCGCTCCTCCGTTTACGTTTACCCTTCTGTACATATCTTCCTTACTCATACCGAGAATGCTCCGGCAGCTCACCAAAGTAACCGCAGCGAAGGCCTCATTAATCTCTATGAGATCAATCTGATCCAAGGTCATATCATTCTGTTCCAGAACCTTTTTAATCGCCAGGCCGGGTACCGTGGCAATATCCTTGGGGGGTTGGGAAACTTCGGCATAATCCAGTATGGTAAACAGGGGTTTCATCCCCAGTTCATCCGCTTTCTGTCTGCTCATCACAAGACAGACATCACCACCATCATTGATGCCCGGAGCATTGCCTGCAGTGACACTCCCGGGCTGTCCCGTGACGGGACTCACGTGGTTAAATACCGGCGGCAATTTCGCCAGTCCCTCCATGGTGGTTTCCGGCCGGGGACCCTCGTCCTTATCGACGACTATGACCTTTTTCCCCTGTCTTACCTCAACGGGAAAAATCTCATCGTCCAGCCTGCCGGTCTTCATGGCCTCAACGGCCGCCAACTGGGAACGCAATGCCCATTCATCCTGATCCTGCCGGGCAAACCCGAATTCATCTCCCACCTCGGAGCCGTGAACCGCCATGTGACGGTCATAGAACGCATCCCACAGCCCATCATAGACCATCAGGTCAATTACAGAACGGTCAGGAAGCCCCATCCTTGACCCCCATCTCATCTCGGTGAGCGCATACGGACCGTTACTCATGCTCTCCTGCCCACCGGCAATACAGATTTCCGCTCTCCCCAGTTGTATCATCTGAGCCGCAAGATCGATCGGTTTGATGCCCGACGAGCAAACCTTATTGATGGTAATGGAGGGAACAGATTCAGGAAGTCCCGAGAGGATCGTTGCCTGCCGTCCGGGGATCTGACCGCATCCCGCAGGGACCACCTGACCCAGGAAGACATAATCCACCTCCGACGGGTTCACTTTTCCGTTCGTCCGCTGGAGAACCTCTTTTATCGCCAGCGCCCCCAGCTCCATGGCGGTGAAGTCCTTCAGCACTCCTCCGAACCTTCCATAGGGTGTCCTGCATGCCTCAACAACAACGACTTCCCTGAAATTTCTGTACTGATTTTTTATCTTTCTCCCCATGGTCGAGAAATCCGGTTTTCTCTCCCCGAATTTCGCGATGGGGGCATTGGCATACATTCCCTTTCTGGTTTTTTCCAGTTTCTGTGGTACACGTTCCATTTCTGGCCTCTCTCTGAGATCTTTATGTATTTTCCGTAGTTTCAGGAAGTGAAGGGACCGTGACGGGATCCTGTCTTTGAGGGACAGGGATGATACTCGTCAGGTCGATTACTTTACACTGCTCAAAATATCTCTCGCGATAATCATCCTCTGTATTTGATTCGTGCCTTCATAGATGGAGGTGATCCTTACATCCCTGGCGTAGCGCTCAACAGGGTACTTATCGGAGTACCCATATCCTCCCATAATCTGAATGGCATTGTAACAGGCTCTCTCGGCTACTTCCGTCGCGTAATATTTCGCCATGGAGGCCTCCCGGGAGAAAAACCTGTTCTGCTCTTTTTTAAACGCCGCGTTCAAAAGGAGAAGTCTCGCTGCCTCCAGCTCCGTGTAGGATTCCGCAATCATCCATTGTATGGCCTGGAAATCCGTAATGGACTGGTCGAACTGTTTTCTTTCCACTGCGTACCGCGTGGCATAGTCTATCGCAGCAAGCCCGATACCCAGGGCAAGGGACCCGATACCGATGCGTCCCCCGGCGAGCTCTTCCATGGCTGTCCTGAATCCACCGTTCAGCTTACCCATAAGGGCGTCTTTGGGAACACGGCAGTCCTCGAAGATAAGCTCGTTGGTTGCCGATGCGTTTTGCCCCATCTTGTGTTCGGACTTCCCGATGGTAAGCCCTCTGACACCATTCTCAACCAGGAGCGTGCTGATACCGCTCCCTTTCTTCGCTTTCTTGTCGGTGACCGCCCACACGACGAACACGCCTGCATATTCCGCGCTGGAGATAAACATCTTCGTCCCGTTGATAATCCATTCATCTCCATCCAACACAGCTGTTGTCTGCACCGCCGCAGCGTCAGAACCGGCTACGGTCTCCGTCAACCCGAATCCTCCGGCGTAATATTCGCCGGAGCATATCTTCGGAATGTACGCTATCTTTTGTTTCTCAGTTCCTACCGCCTGAATGACCTCACAGATCATGTTGTTCACAGACACGGTAACCGCAGTGGAGGCGCAGGCCCTCGCAAGTTCGGTGATCGCCAGGCTGAAGGCTACGACCCCTGCCTCTGAACCGCCGTAGATGCTCTTCACGTTAATACCCATGAGGCCGAGCTTGGCAATCTTTCTCAGGTTCTGCAGATAGGTTTCCCGGTCACCCTTTTTATCCAGCTTTTCCGCGACCGGCTCCAGCTCGTTCCTGGCGAAGTCCCGGGCCGTGTCTTGAATGCTCTTCTGTTCTTCCGTCAGATCTAAGTTCGTATCCCTTACTCCTTTCCCGTTGCCAAAGGGTTAAAAGGAACAATTTCCCCTTACCCCCCCTGTAAAAAAGGGGGGGGGTACGAATGGAGGCCTTATCCTTCAATGATCGCTTTGATCTCCGGCGGATACTCCATCTTCTGCGGCAGGAATATCAACTCGGGATCGACGAATTCCCTCACGACGAAAAGCTCCCGGTAGGTCGGGCGCCGCGTTTCACCTTTGACCACGGATACATTCAGATCAAAACCACAATTATCTTTCACCTTTTCCACGGTGAGTCCCGGATGGTAGGTTTCCAGGTACATGATTCCGTTCTCATCAAACCGGTAGACCGCCATGTTGGTTACCACGGCAACGGGGCCGCAATCAGCAAACGGCGTGCCTTTCCAGACCTCCTTCTTCGGTTTCCACTCCCTGGTCTTGAAATCCCAGCACCACCAGCCGGGCGTTGTGGTATAATCATTCCTCTCCAGGAATCTTCTCTTTTCCTGAAGGATGATGAAGGCCGTTCTCTTCGCCATTGTTCCGATGTCGGCATTCCCCCCGGAACCGGTGAAGCGGTGCGCCGGTGCATAATAATCACCTATGGACGTGACGTTGACTCCACCGTACTTATCGATGGCAGCGCCACCCAGGAACCCCAGGGTGACAAAGCCCTGCTGCAGGTAGTATCCGAAGGTATCCACCAGCCCGCCGAGACAGGAACTCATGTTCGCCGCCCTCTGGTCACTCACGGACATGGGAACGTGCATGGTTTTCCCGTCACATATGCCTGCTTCATAAATTAAAACCGCATTAGGGGCGTTCAGCATGTTCGCCGCCATGATCCCGACCATGGGAAGTCCCGTACCCGCAAACACGATATCATCGTTCCTCACCTCATGGGCAATCGCAATTGCCATCAACTCCGGCAGGATAAACTCACCGTTCTGAGCGGGTTCATCGGGTATCCTGTCAATCAACTCCATCAATTCTTCCATCGTTTTTGCCATATTCATTCCCCCCTTTCCTTAGTAACCGCTTCTCGCCACGGACAAGGGCATTTTCATCCTGGGCGCCGGGTTCTTTCCTCTCCTCATCCTGGTGCTGTATCCGGTGGTGCTGTCCGCCTTGAGGTCCAGAAGTCTCTTTGCACCCAGCTTCACGATGAAATCCTCCCAGCTCTTTGGTGAGAAAACCCATTCATCAAGCCACTTCTTCAAATCTTCCTCATTCCGTGAGACCTTATCCATTTCCCTCATGAAGGGTGCGTCATAGTCATAGTAGAAGGGCACACCGCTCGGAAACCCTCCCCAGGGTACTTCTACAATGGCGTCAACGGTAAAGAAGGGAATCTGATTGGCCTCAGGCTCCTTTCTCATTTCCGCCTCGGGAACAATCTCCTCGGCGGTGATCACAACCTTGTCACAGGCGAAGGCAATTTCTTTGTCAATCGTCCCGATCCCCCTCCACCGGGCTGTTCCCTTCTCTCCGACCTGTGCCACATGGATGATTGCCAGCTCCGGCCTGGCCGCAGGAAGAAGTATCACCTCTCCGTCGCCGAAGAAAGGTTCCTCGATCTGGATGAATTTTTTCTTCGCTATCCGGGGATTTTTCCCGTTCCTGAGGCCTGCCCTCCCCAGCGCGTCATAGTCGGGGTTATAAAGGTCAGACCCCAGGGGAGCATAGTAGGGAATGAAAGGGGCCCCGATGGCTCCCGCTAAAAACCTCATGGCCATGGAGCCGTGAGAGTAGTCCTCAAGGATCATCTTCCCCGCCTTGTAAATCCTCTCCATATTGATGTCCAGCTTACCCGCCATCTCCCCCCAGCCCATCCAGTCGGTTTCGTATATCTTTATGGCACCGACTGTATTGAGGAGCCAGGTACAGTTGCTGCCATGCCTGTCGATGACATGGATATCTTTAATGCCCTGCCTGACCGTCTCCCAGGCAAAGGCCATGGGATTTCTGTTGAAACCCGTAAAACCGCTGAAGGCGCACTGAATTCCATCGTGCATGTATTTCTTGACTGCTTCCTCAAGCGTGATAATTTCTGCTTTTTTCGCTTTCCCACGAATTCTCGCCATAACAACCTCCTTATTCATTAATACTTATCTTTTCTTCCCTTTCGCTGGCTTACTTCAACCAAGGGGAGAAAAGCCTGCTGAACTTCCTCTCATTCAATAAATGAAAAACTTCACCTCCTTAACTAACAGGGGGGGATAGATCACCCTTTGATAAGAATAATTCTTACCCGAGCCACAGCGCAAGAAAACTCACGGTAAAAACGAGCATCATTGCCATGGCAATACACATTTTTTTGTACGAATAACCGAACGTGCTTTTCGCCGCGATAAAGAATGAGGAAAAGGCGTATACGCCGGCAGCCGCCGTATATACAGCGATGAGCGGATTATGCCACCCCGCCCGGAGAGCGGTAAGGCCGGGAACAGCCAGCCACAGGGGCACGACCGCAACACCAAGGTTGAAGTAGGTTGGGATGAACCTGACCTCCCCTCCCATAGCGCGGCAGAACGTCCAGAAAAGAAATGCCGCTCCCAGGTGCAGGAGGAAAGCAACAAAGATTCCCGTTACGACGACGATGACCTTGGTGATAAGAACGCTTGCGGGATCAAAATCCTGAAAAAGCTCCGCACTGAGAAAAGAGAGGGAAAAAAGACCGTAGAGGAGACCCAGGATGAACACGTTGAGCATGGCATAGCGTGAGGTCAGACCCCGGGAGTAAATCTCCGGATACACCTTTTCCTCTATTCTCAATACGCGCCACATAGCGTTGAAATAATCCATTGCCCTTGCTTCCCCATTCACTCCGTCTATCGTACACATACCGCTTTTCATATTTTTCGATCAGAATGAAACAGGATAACTTATCTATCTGAAAGTCTTACCTTCTTATTTCAGGTAATGATGCCGGGAAAGGGGCCTTCCCTTTCCCGGCTTTTTCATATGAAAAACATTACCAGGGTTGGAGACCCCACCAGCTGATTACCAGACACACAACAGCCACTACCCAGGGCCATACCTTTCCGTTATATCTGTCTTCACGGTAATCGTTCCACCCGTGGATCCTGTCCAGGACGGCCTTTTCCTCCTGGGAGGGCGCATATCCCATCTTGTTGAAGATGATGGACAGGATGATGAACAGAGAAAATGAGAGGGGTATGGTCACCAATCCCCCCGACATTCCCAGGGCTGCGGGGAGCCCTTTCCCAATAACGATACTCTTGATGACGTGAGGTGAAATGATGATGAACATGGCCCCGCAGATCGTCGAGGAAACCAGGAGGGCATACTTATTCGCCTGCTTCCACCACACCCCCAGGAGGATACCCGGTGTCGCCGTAGAGGCAAGGAGCCCGAAGGCCCAGAGGATGCTCGTGACCAGGAAGGTGGGCGGATTGAAGGACAAAATCATCGCGACAAGGCCACCAATGGCGAGGACGACAAAACCGATCCGCAACCTCTTTTTCGCATCCATCTGGGGGGCAATAATCCCCAGAATGTCGCTCCCGGCGAGGGCGGCGATAGCCATGAGGTTCCCGTTCAGGGTAGAGACGCCTGCCGCGATGGCACCCGCCAGGACGAAGGCGGCCACCCACTGGGGACTGTAGACCAGCTGGAGGATGAGGGTGATCTGGTCGGGTTTCTTGATGACGATGCCGGTCGTCGCCTGGAAGAAGTTCCCGGCAAACCCGACGACGTAGGTGCCGCTGAAGAGGGCCCCCAGGAAAAAGAGGAACCATACCACGGCCCACCGGGCGGACTTCAGACTCGCCGAAGTGAAGACCCGGGCTGCGAGATGGGGAAGTGCCACAGGACCAAGGGTAAAGGCTGGAATCAGAGAAAAGTACCAGCGGAAATCATACTTTGTATCGAAGAAGGTGGGAATCATCTTCAGCATGGACGGCACCATATCTCCATAAGCGAGGGGTGGCATCCACCAGCCGGATGAGCCCATGACCTTCATGACCCAACCCATGGGTACGATCATGGTGAGGGTCATAACCACCATCTGGAAGGCGGCGTTGTAGGTTGCCCCCATCATGCCTCCCGCAACCATGTAGCCGATGACGACAATACCGGAGATGATAAGGGCCGTTTCATACTTCACGGCAAAGAGGATTTCAAACGTCTGACCGAGGCCGATCAACTGACCCAGGGCGTACATGACCATGACCAGGATCATCCAGCAGGCAATGACAATCGTGCTGGGATTGCCGTACCGGGCCTTGATGAAGGTACAGGGGGTGTAGGCCTTCATCCTCCTCATACTCGTTCCGTAGAGGAGCGTGATGAGGGGAATGGACAAGGCCCACTGGAGCCAGAGGTAGACGAAGGGCACCTGAAGTTTTAGGATGAGGGCGCTCACGCCCAGGAAGGTAGCGAGACTCGCCCAGGTGGAGGCCATGGCGAGACCGTTTACTAACGCACCGACCTTGAAGCCGGCAGCGTAGAGATCATCGGTCGATGTGGTCTGTTTCAGACCAATCCAACCCATGAGATAAAATAAGGCAAACATACCGCCTACGATGATGATGGCGGTCCAGAGTTCAGTAATGACATATACTTGTGGCGGTTGCATGGCTCACTCACCTCCCTTTCCCGAAGCGGCTTCATCTGCTCTATTGGCCGCTTCGATCTCATCGTCCAGCTTGTTGCAGACTATGGCTGCAAAAATGGCTACTATCACCATGCCGAACCATCCGGTCAGAACGGGGATGATGTAGTGGATGGGGAATCCCCACATCTCCCCCAGCCCCTGGAGACCGGGAAAGAGAACGAAGAGGGAGGCGGTGTGACCCATCAGCATATAGAAGATAATAAAGACGATGGTCACTAATATCTCTTTTTTATAGGCTTTTTCTTTCATATTCCCTCCTTAAATTGCCTATGGTTAAAAATGTCTTTACGTCCATTCTCACCGAGACTTTCACCGATTTTGCTGTTTTCTCAATCACCTCCTTTTTCTGCAGGCGAAACGGTTATTTATTTTTTCATCAGCTTGCTCATCAATTGTCTAACGCTCCGACGATTCGCGCTCCGTCATTAACGAACAAGAACTTCCTCAGTCAAGCTGATAACCACATAACGTAAACGTAATAGTTCGTTTTATCTTTTTTTACTTCTTTGTACTCTGTCCTTCCTTTTTGAGATACCTGTCCGACCTTATCAACAAACGTCCGCTGTCCACCAGGCTATCTCTCACGTTACTCAACTCAAGCACGCAGCTCTTCACGTTCCATGTTGCGAGAAACCTCTCATAGGGTATATCACCGGCTTTTTCCGTCATCATGTCACTTTTATAGCTTGCCGGTTCCCCGAACTGACCCTTTACGAGGGCCATCACATTCTTCCCCGCATATTCCTTGTTGAATTCCACCAGGATCAACTCCACCTTATCGTCAACAAGAGCAACGTATTCAGTTGACAAAAAATCAAGCTTGGGTAAACCCTCCATCTGGTACTGCTTGAAGGCTTCCCCCTTGACACCCTCCTTGAAACAGCCCCCGGCCGGTTTATCCGCACTTTTGCAGTCCTTGAACTGCTCCTTCAGTGACACGCCCATGGTGATGCCGCGGAAGTTGAGGGGTTTCCCGTCATCGACAAACACCTTCGGGGCTGCCGGGGCCTCCGCCTTCTTCACAGCTTCCCCTTTTTCCGTCTTACCGCAGCCGGCTAAAAAACTAAGAGGCACCGCAAAGAAAAACACCATAATCAACAAACTAATTCGCCAGAATCCTTTCATATGATCCGCATACTGCATACTTTTCTCCTTTCCTTATACATTTTCGCGGTGAAGATTGTTCGTGCTGTATTAATGATTGACCGGGGATTATAGATTCACGAAAATGTGCTTTTTTATGGGATAAAAAAAAAGAAAAGACAATATTAAAAGTATTATAAATAATATTAAGAATAATTAAATAACGGGGATATGTAGAATGTCTTGTATGAAGAAAATGGTGAATATGTTAGAAAGCTTGGTTACATATAATCATAAATCAGGGACTTCCCTGCTCGACAATAACAGCCTCCCGGAATACCTTCCACAACGATTCATACTTTTCCGTAAGGTCAAAGGCATAGTTGCCAAGAGCCCAGATATTTACAAGGCCCTGGATCATGCCGAACAGAAGCGTCGCCGTTGCTTCCAGGTCGATGTCTTTTTTCACCAGTCCCGCTTCTATGCCATCCGACAGCAAACTTTTGAGGTGACCAATGTAGCTATTGATACTTTCCGTTACTTTCCTGTTCAATTTCTTATCACCGAAACTGATAATCTCCGCAACAACCTGGAAAAATGTGCCTTTTTTCTGCTCAATGAGAGAGAGGTGGTTTTTGAGGATGTTATCGATCGTTTCCAGGGAAGTGCCGTTAATTTTTGCCGCCCTGTCAATACCCTCAAATAAGCTGTGTTCGATGTGATCGGCAAGAAAAAACAATATCTCTTTCTTGCTCTTGAAATGCCTGTATATAGCCGCTTCCGAGATACCGACTTCCTTCGCTATCTTCCGGACGGTTAAGTGTTCGCTCCCGAACTTGATAATGAGCTTCCTCGCCGCTTCCACGATCTGCTGCTGTCTTACCTCGGTCCTCTTTTTACCCATCCTTTACGTCCTTACAGACAATATACACCCTGGCATATATGGGAACATATCCCATCGTATAACAAGTGTCAACGTATTTAAACCACAGAGCAAATGAATCACAGTTCGGCTATCAGAAGAGATACTCGACTATCCCTTCATAACAAGAATCGCAACCGCAATAGCGCAGATGGCCAATATAACGACCAGTTTTATCACTTTTTTCGATTTTTCCGACATATTTCCTCCTTCGCATTTATTATCTTAATTATTGTTTATTTAAGTAAACGCATACTATTAAACAAGTTAACGTTCACTTAAATTTTATTTTTTCTTATTCGATTTGTCAACAAAAAAGTGAGCTGCTTTCCGGGATCAACTTTGAATCGGAAACGGAACGGCGATCAGGCAAGGGATGACAGGTAGGAATGCAGGTTATGTTTTTTGGTCAGACTCAACTTGCGCCGGATATGATAGCGGTACACATTGACGGCACTATCGGAAACGTTTAAAAAGACCGCGATTTCTTTCGTTGTTTTTCCCTCTTTGATAAGATCTGCCACCTGCACTTCCCTGTTGGTGAGATTCAGATACTTGGCCGACAGTTTCTGCGCAAAGGGTGATATGATGTCTTTCAGATTCGACTCGAGGACATTTACATACGACATGCCCTTCAGATCCACATGATTTTTCAATTTCTCCGTGTGGGGAAGGATAAGCATTTTGATGTTTGAGAGCACCTTCTGTTCCAGCTCGTTCCTGTCCTCATCCCTCTGTTTGAGCAGGACTCTCAACGCGGCATTCAGGTCTTCGAGTTCGTTGGTTTTCACCTCGAGTTCCGTCTCTCTCTTTGCCAGCGCCTCCTCAGCATGTTTTCGCGCTGTAATATCCCGGATCGATTCAATAGCACCGACAATGTCTCCCCTGCTATCATAAAGGGGACTTGCCTTTGCCCAGAGAAAGGCCCTCGTCCCTTTCAACACAGGAACCCACGTTTCCACAATGAGGAGGTCCTTCTCTTTTTCCAGAATAGAATAGTAACTCTCTTCAATCTCTTTGTCAGGTTTGAGGACAAGATCTGCTAAAATGGGCCTCCGGACACCATAGAACGGTACCGCATATTCGTAATCACCTTTGCCCAGCATGTCCTCAGCATTCACCCCGGTCATTTCCTCTATGGCACGGTTCCACGCGATCACCTTTCCCTGCCGGTCTATGGCAAGGGTCGCATCGGGGAGAAAATCGATGATATCCGCAAGCCTTCTCTCCGATTCCCTCAACGCTTCCTCAGCCTGCTTGCGCTTCGTGATGTCTTTCCCTATTCCCAGGATCGCATTTTTCCCCTGCCACGTGGTTGGTGTCACGGTCATCTCCATAAATTTAAAGCTGCCGAGAATGTGGTATTCCATCTCCACCGTTTCACCGAACACCCACACGGGGTTGTGAATCTCAAGCAACTTCTTCCCCCTGTCCGGTGGGACAAAATCGCGAATATTTTTCGAAAGCAGCTCATCTTTCGTACACTGGAAAAAATTCAATGCCGCATTGTTGCCGGCAACATAATTTCCCTCCGTGTCAATCACGAGAATTGGATTGGCGGTACTCTCAAATAGCGTCCGGTACCTCTCCTCGCTCTCCCTTACTGCCTCCTCCGCCCTTCTGCGGTCAGTAATATCGCGGATCACCACACAGATTACATTCCTTCCTTCCAGATCAAACATGCTTGTGGATGCTTCCACAGGAAACACCGTGTTATCCTTTTTTCTGTGATAGCGAAGGGGTACCCTGTCCATTTTTGCGGCGATCGTTTTCTTTACGACTTTCTCTGATTCCTCCGGTTCTGCCGTGATGTCCACGAGCTTCATACTGAGGAATTCCTCACGGGTGTAGCCGTACAGCTTCAGGGCGCTCTCGTTTACATCGATGAACTGGCGTGTTTCTGCATCGAATATGAAGATGGCATCCGGGACTGTTGCAAAGAGCTGCCGGTACTTTTCCTCACTCATCCGGAGCAGTTCTTCCAGCCGTTTACGTTCGGTAATATCCCGGATCGACTCGATGGCACCCACGACTTCCCCCTTGCTGTCATAGAGGGGGGTCGCCTTTGCCCAGAGAAATGCCCTCTTCCACTTGAGGAAGGGAACCCACGTCTCCACGATGAGGAGGTCCTTCTGCTTTTCGAGAATGGAATAGTAACTTTGTTCAATCTTTTTATCCGGTTTCAGGACTATATCTGCGAGAATCGGTCTCCGGACACCATAAAAGGGCAGCGCATATTCATAATCACCCTTACCCAGCATGTCCTCGGCTTTCACACCCGTCATCTCTTCTATGGCACGGTTCCACGCAATAACCTTCCCCTGCCGGTTTATCGCGAGTGTGGCGTCCGGCAGGAAATCGATAATATCGGCCAGCCTCCTCTCCGATTCTCTCAGCGCCTCCTCCATCCGCTTACGCTCCGTGACGTCAATGGCATTACCGAAGATTGCCGGCTTCCCGTTATACTGAATAGGAGATACGATTTGAATGATGTTTCTGATCTGGCCCTGTTTCGTGACCATTCTGAACTCGAAGGGCGTGGAATCCCCACCCTGCAACATCCCGGCGGCTTTCTCCTTGACCATTCCCCTGTCATCGGGATGCACGATGATATCGGAATCCCGGCCGATGAGCTCCTCAGCGGTATAACCGGCATACGCAATAGCGCTGGTATTGATATAACGGAATTTTCCATCCTGTACGATAAATGCGGCGGCGAAAGATTTTCCCGTGAGGATGGTGAAGAGCTGTTCCCGCTCGCGCAGCTTTTCCTCCGCCTCCCGTCGCTGAGCGGAAACTGCTTCCGACTTTGATTTCTTCTGAAGCATACGTCTACGGGTTGATTTCTCCGACATACCAAGTCCTCCGTGCAGGGAACTCACTCTATATTTCTGTTCTATAGAGAAATACCGCTCTTACACGCTTTCCCCGTCCCGCCTTGGAACATTAATAAGAAAATGACACTCCTCCTTGAGAATGTGTCATCGAATACATACTACATACCCCACATCGTGACAATCACTTTAAGATATGAACTGACAGCCTTCCGTGTCGCACTCTATATATCTTTTTTGCCTGTATCCGGTGAAAAATAAACCGCTGTCACATTCATTTCGTTCAGATGTACCCCTGCATGATTCTTGATATATCTTTTTCCAGTTGATCCGGCTCCTTTGTAGTATACTGTTCCAGGAGATTCTTTAACTGTGAGTATATGTTCGTATCCAGAAGGTCACTCAGCGTTCGATACACCCCACTCCTTCTCCCAATTCTGTAAATGAGCCTCTCTTCGGGTGAAAGTGAAAAAAAGCTGTCGATAATACCTAAAAGTCTTTCCTTATCCCCGGGAAGTTTTCCCTCCAGCTCTTCCAAAAGATTCAGGATATGATCACTCACTATGGTCGTTTCGACACCATCAAGATGTTCTATAAATAACCTTATTTCCCTCACAATGTCTTCGTCGCCGAGCGGTGTAAAATCACCCTTTTTCATCATCTCAAAAAGACCAGTATCTTCGACAACATGGAGGGACCGCAATCTTACATAATCAGGATTTATCTGATTGATCACCCTTGCCGTTTCCTCTGCATGCTCTCTCGACCATCGGTTTCCTCCGAGACCCGGCATGATATATTCGCACAGAGATATGCCCGCTTCCAATATCTTCCTCCCGCCCTCGATATGCTCAGCAGCGGTGACTCCCTTATTCACGAATTGTAAAAGGGGATCATAACCGCTCTCCATACCGATATGGAT
>VGTB01000011.1 GCA_016874835.1 Deltaproteobacteria bacterium
GTGAAGGGGAACTTTTGCGCTTGTCACCGTCGCAATAACGGTGTCATCATGATCGAGAAAAGCTACCCCCTCCATACGCAATAAATCCTGGACCTTCATGGCATCACCGATTTCGAGTCCGGTGACGTCAACTTCGATAAACTCAGGGAGTACTGCGGGAAGACACGAGACCTTCAAATCTCTCTTCAGGTGGTGCAGTTCACCCCCGCTTTCAGTGCCCTTGGGCGTTCCGGTGAGGTGAATGGGAATATCGAGGACGATTTCATGTTCCATGTCAATTTCGCAGAAGTCGACATGCAGAAATCTTCTACTGATTGGATCTATCTGGAGTTCCTTTATGATTGCTATTTGATCCGTCTTCTTTCTCTCGTCAATGATGAGATTGATGAATACGTTTTCATCCTTGTGTCTTAACAATTTCGTGAATACCGTAGAATTCACTGTGAGATGAATAGGTTCTCTGTGAGGGCCGTAAAGGATCGCCGGTATCAGTCCGGCTTTCCTCAATCTTCGGGCCGATCCCTTTCCGGACTCCTTCCGGAAACCTGCCTTTAATTCGTGTATCTCCATTTACTCCTCCTATATGAAAAGCGAGCTCACTGACTCGTTGTAATAGATCCGTCGTACTGCTTCACTGAGAAGACCGGCAACGGAAAGCACTTTTATACTTTTATAGGATTTCGCATTGTCGCTTAAAGGAATCGTATCGGTCACAATGATTTCCCTGATGGTTGATTTTTTAATTCTTTCCATGGCGGAACCTGAGAAAACAGGGTGCGTACAGCAAACGGAAATGTCCGTTGCCCCCGCGTCCCTCAAGGCATCTGCTGCCTGTGTTGCGGTGCCTGCGGTATCAATCATATCGTCAAGAATGATGGCAGTTGCACCCTTCACGTTTCCGATGATGTTCATTACCTGTGTCTCATTGGGCCCTTCTCTTCTTTTATCAACTATTGCCAGATATACTCCTATTCTTTTTGCAAATGCCCTTGCCCTTTCAACGCCGCCGGTATCGGGTGAAACGATCACCAGATTATCACGGTAGTTTTTCTTGATGTAGTCCAGAAGAACCGGGGTGGCAAATAGATTGTCAACAGGAATGTTGAAAAACCCCTGGATCTGACCGGCATGGAGGTCAAGGGAGAGAACCCTGTCAGCACCGGCCGTGGTGATGAGATCGGCGATCAGCTTTGCCGATATTGGAGCCCGTGGAGCAACCTTTCTATCCTGTCTCCCATAACCGTAGTATGGAATGACTGCCGTGATTCGGTCCGCCGATGCCCTTTTCATGGCATCGATCAAGATGAGAAGCTCCATGCAGGTGTTGTTTACGGGAGGACAGGTAGATTGAATGATGAAGACGTCCATCCCGCGGACATTTTCGTTGATCTCCACCCTTGTTTCGCCGTCACTGAATGTCGATACATTGGCATTTCCCAAAGAAACACCCAATTTATCGCATATCTTTCGTGCGAGGGGGAGATTCGCATTTCCGGAGAAAATCCTTATTCTGTCAAGCATTTACATCCTTTCTCGTGGTTCATGAAGGGTTATTCTGGCTGGGGCGGGAGGATTCGAACCTCCGTATGCAAGAACCAAAATCTTGTGTCTTACCACTTGACGACGCCCCATTTCCATATGCCAAAAGAATGGCAGACCTCGTGAGATATAAAAAAGAATCAAAAACGCATTCAGATCGAGTGGGCCCTGAATACAAGCCAGTTGTCCTTCCCTATCTTCGAGAGCGATTCTTCTGCCTTGAGTGCTTCGCTTTCCTTCCCGAAAAATCCTGCCACCGTCGGTCCACTGCCTGACATAAGTGCACCAAGAGCGCCGTGCTGCATTAAGAGGTCTTTTAATTCTTGTAAAACAGGATGAAGAGCCAGGGTAACCTTTTCGAGATCATTATGGAGTACTCTCATAAGGTCTTCAATTGTATTAAGTTTGGGACATTTATACTTAAACTCCGGTTTTGTCAATTGTAAATTGAGTCTTTCATAAACCATTTTTGTAGAGGTTGTAAAGCGGGGATTTATAAGGACGAACCAGAGATTGGGGATAGTGTCCACTGCCTGAAGGCGATCACCGATTCCGAAGGCCCAGGCTGTTTTGCGGAAGATAAAAAAGGGGACATCCGCCCCGAGTTTTGCCCCCATTTTCATCAGATCGTCGGTGGAGAGATCCAGTCCCGTCAATTCATTGAGCGTGACGAGTGTCGTGGCGGCGTTTGAACTTCCACCCCCGAGACCCGCCGCTACGGGAATTCTTTTGTGAATGGAGATATGAATTCCCTCTTTCCTCCTCGATCTTTCCAGAATGAGAGCCGCCGCCCTATGAGCGATGTTATCTTCATTTTCCGGAAGCGAACTTCCGGGGCAACTCACTTCCACACCTTTCTCGATGAAATGAAATTCCATTTCATCGCAGAGACTGATTCTCTGCATCAAGGTAACGATCTCATGATAACCATCTTCTCTTTTGCCCAGGACCCGCAGATGGAGGTTGATCTTTGCCGGCGATAATCGTCTGATCATTATGGGGTTTTTTCTTTTACGTATCTCATTTTCAGTTCATATAGCAGTCCATCAAGAAGTTCCTTTTCGTTATTGTCGAGATTTCCCAGCGTTTTATTTTTAAGCATGTCCAGCATGTCAATAGTTTGTTTCGCCGCGGCAAGGTTTTTCCCGGACTTCTTGGTTACCGGATCAGGTAAATCACCGAAGTGGAACATTGCTGTGGTACTGAGAGAGAAAATGAAACTGGAGAATGTTACTTCCGGGAAGGAGTCTTCCCGTGGCTGTGCATCAGGTTTTTCTTCGGGGGATTCAGGGGCTTTTTCACGTTTCTCATCTGCATCTATCGCGCTTTTCAACTCTTCCTTACGAGCCTCACCCGATTCATCGAAGAACCGTTTGTCCTTTATGACAAACCCTTTTTCTTTTTTTTCATCTTCCATATCAAGCGTCTCCTTCTGCGAAGTATCACCTCATCACATTGCCTGCCGTGCACATGTCGTGGTAGAAAATGGGCCTGTGTGGGAGTGTCATGGTATATTCACTCACTGAATGTTTCGTGTCACGGCATTCTCATACTTCTTAATCTGGCGATGCGCTCTTCGATGGGTGGATGGGTGCTGAAGAGGGTCATGAAAGATTTTCCCGTAAGCGGGTTCACAATGAACATGTGCGCCGTTGATGGATTTGCATCCATCGGGATTACATGCGACGCTCTTGACAGCTTATCGAGGGCGTTTGCCAGTCCGTAGGGTTTACCCGAAACCTTGGCACCACCGTCATCCGCAAGATATTCCCGGGATCGTGAAATGGCCATCTGAATGATCGTCGCCGCAATGGGTGCAAGTATCGCCATCAGAATGAGGCCGATGAAACCGCCTCCTTCATCGTCACTGTCGCGACTTGCTCCACCGAATATGGCCGCCCATTGGGCCATGTTAGCCAGCATGACGATAGCGCCGGCGAGTGTTGCCGCGATTGACCCGATAAGCATATCTTTGTTTTTTATGTGTGAGAGCTCATGGGCGATAACCCCCTCGAGTTCATCCCTGTTGAGTATACGCAGGATCCCTTCCGTCACTGCGACGACAGCATGATTCTCGTTGCGTCCGGTGGCGAAGGCGTTGGGGGTGTCACCAGGTACAATATACACTTTGGGCATGGGGAGCCCCGCTTTTAGTGCGAGGGTTTTTACCATACGGTACAACTCAGGTGCTTCGCTCTCTGAAACTTCCTGGGCGCTGTACATACGCAAGATCAGCTTGTCCGAGAACCAGTAGGCGCCGAAGTTCATCACCATGGCGAAGATGAAGGCAATTACAACCCCCTGCTTACCGCCGAAATAACCGCCTATCAGCATCAGCAGGCCCGTCAGGGCCCCGAGCAATATCCCTGTTCTTAATGTATTCATTGAAATCCTCCTTTGAATTGTCATCTCTTTTCAAAAATTATATCATCATTTTTCCCGGAATCAACTACGATACGATCTCCTTCGGTGAAACCACCCTCAAGAATCTTCAGGGAGAGGCTGTCCAGAATCATTTTCTGAAGAGCCCGTTTCAGGGGTCTGGCTCCATACACCGGACTGTATCCGGCTTGAGATATATATTTTTTTGCGTTCCCTGTCAATTCAAGCGTCATTTTCCTTTCTTGCAGTCTTTTCTGAATCAAACCGATCTGGATATCAATGATCTTTTCGATGTCATTCATATTGAGAGATCTGAATGTGATGATATCATCTATCCTGTTGAGAAATTCCGGTCTGAACGTTGACCTGAGAACATCCATGATTCTGAGCCGTTTTTCTTCGTCATTCAAATCAGCGTCGTGTATCCACTGTCCTCCTATATTTGACGTCATAATAATGATGGTGTTCTTGAAATCGACGGTTCTCCCGTGTCCGTCGGTGAGCCGGCCGTCATCCAGTATCTGGAGCAGGATGTTGAATACGTCCGTGTGGGCCTTTTCAATCTCGTCGAAGAGAATGACTGTGTAAGGCCGTCTCCGGACTGCCTCGGTAAGAAACCCGCCCTCATCATATCCCACATACCCCGGTGGTGCGCCGATCATTCTGGCGACAGAGTGTTTTTCCATGTATTCCGACATGTCGATCCTGACCATGGCCTGTTCACTATCGAACATGAATTCTGCCAGCGCCCTGGCGAGTTCCGTCTTTCCGACCCCTGTCGGACCCAGAAAGATGAACGAACCAATGGGACGGTTTGGATCCTGGAGCCCCGACCGGGCTCTTCTCAGCGCGCTCGACACGACGGTAATCCCTTCGTCCTGGCCTATAACTCTTCTTTTGAGGCGCTCTTCCATGTGGATAAGTTTTTGTAGATCCCCCTCCATCATGCGCGATACGGGGATCCCCGTCCAGCTGGCCACAACATCCGCCACGTCCTCCGCATCGACCTCTTCCTTCAACATCTTGTTTTCCTGCTGGATCTGTGCGAGCTTTTCCTGTTCCTTTTCCAGTTCCCTATTCATTTCCACGAGTTTGCCGTAACGGATCTCTGCCGCCCTGGCGAGATTTCCCTCTCTCTGCGCCTGTAACTCTTCCGTTTTGTAGTCCTCGATCCTGCTTTTAATGGCCTGAATATTCTTAATCACCTCTTTCTCACTGCTCCAGTGTGATTTCATCCTTTCTCGGGAATCCTTCAATTCAGCCAGTTCCTTTTCGATCCTGTCATGCCTGTCCTTGGTTGTTTTATCCGTTTCGTTCTTGAGGGACTGTCGTTCAATTTCCAGCTGCATGATCTTCCTCTCTATAGTATCAATTTCAGCAGGCATACTGTCGAGTTCGATGCGGAGGCGTGAGGCGGCTTCGTCGATGAGATCCACCGCCTTGTCCGGCAGGAATCTGTCGCTTATGTAGCGATGAGAAAGGGTTG
This sequence comes from Deltaproteobacteria bacterium, assembly GCA_016874835.1. Classification (GTDB taxonomy): domain Bacteria; phylum Desulfobacterota; class Syntrophia; order Syntrophales; family UBA2185; genus VGTB01. Next base: position 5,408 of record VGTB01000011.1, read on the forward strand.
CCGCCGCGATAATTGCGGTATCTTTAATTCTTACCCCGTGGTGAACCTCATATCGTTCCTTCAGACCGCGGAGTATCGCAATGGTATCCTCAACGGTGGGTTCTCTCACAATGATGGGCTGGAACCTCCTTTCGAGGGCGGGATCCTTTTCGATGTGTTTCCGGTATTCATTCAGGGTTGTCGCCCCTATGCACCGCAACTCCCCCCGAGCAAGCGCAGGTTTGAGCATGTTCGAGGCGTCGACAGCCCCCTCGGCGGCGCCGGCCCCGACTACCGTGTGTATTTCATCAATAAAGAGGACAATTTCTCCCTGAGCGCCTGTTATTTCCTTAAGCACCGCCTTGAGTCTTTCCTCAAATTCTCCCCTGTATTTTGAGCCCGCCACAAGCGCACCTATGTCGAGTCCGACGACTCTTTTGTCTTTCAGAGATTCCGGGACGTCACCGTTCACGATACGCTGGGCAAGTCCTTCCACAATAGCGGTCTTTCCGACCCCAGGTTCACCGATCAGCACCGGGTTGTTTTTCGTCCTCCGGGAAAGCACCTGCATGATGCGTCTGATTTCGTCATCCCTGCCTATGACGGGATCAAAGGAACCTTTCCTGGCAAGTTCATTGAAATCTCTGGCGTATCGTTTCAGTGACTGATATTTCTCTTCCGGATTGGGGTCGGTGATTCTCTGATTTCCTCTGATTTCCACCAACACCCGGTATATATTATCTTTAGTAATTCCACTCTTGCGAAGAATGTTTCCCGCCGGTCCTTCCTTTTCTTCAGAGATCGCAACCAGTACATGCTCCGCACTGACGTATTCGTCCTTGAGACGTGCCGCTTCGATGAGTGCCATGTCCAATACTTTATTGAGTCTTGGCGTGATGTATGTCTGACCTGCACCTGTGCCTTCTATTTTCGGGATTTTCTTCAATGCCTTTTTCGTTTCGGATTCAATATATCCTGGATCACTGCCGAGTTTTTTCAAAATTTCACCGGCGATTCCTTCTGACTGTCTCATGAACGTGATGAGCAGGTGCTCCACATCGATACCCTGATGCCCGTATTGATTCGCCAGGGTCTGGGCTTCCTGTAGGGCCTCCTGGACCTTTAAGGTAAATTTGTCAAATCTCATGGTTCCTCCGATTTACGAAATGGGCTTCAATATGCTCACTAGAAGCTTTCCATTTTTGAATACGCTCACATTTCCTGTAGATTCGGATAGTACGATGGCAATAGCGCGGGTAATGTCCGTTATTCCTGCTGCGGCGATATGTCTGCTTCCCAAACCCTGGGGGAAATCCTTACTCTCCATAGCGGCATTGAGGTGCCTGCCGGCCGTGACAATGGCCCCGTTTTCCTTAATGATGAAGGCACCATCGATGGCTGAAAATTCTTTGATCGTTTCCATCAACTCGGGATTGAGGATGTTTCTTTCCTCTTCCTTGTACCCCATGAAGGGATTGATGACCATCTGCCGTGAGAGCTGAAGGACCCTCTCGTGATCCCCCAGAGTAAATATAGTTCCCACTTTTCTTCCCTCTCTCCCCTGTGCCGCCAGTTCGAGGGCAATATTGAGGGCGGTGCTGAACACTTCCGGGTGTACTCCCTGGGTGATATCGGTGATGTTCTGTGATGTTAATATTTCGAATTCCTTACCGACATCGATGACAAAGATGCTGTCCGCGTATCCAAGCTTGGGAAGTCCGCTCAGGCATACAAGTTTGTCTCCCTTTTTGAAGAGCCCCATGGCGATGCCTTTCGTGATGGCGATTTTTATCTGACCTACCCGTGACAGGTTGACATTCGGGACGTTTATGTTTTCCGCGAGATTTTGAAATTTTTCAGGTATTTCTTCGTCACCCCTTGTGACCAGAATGAGACGAAAGGCCGGCTTTTCTCCCTCGGCGATGGGTAACTCCAGAGCCGTATCTGCATAGAGCACGAGGGCTTTCGCCTTAATTTTCCCGGCTATTTTACATGCGTGATCCAGAATAATTTTGTTGATTTCTTTCATCGTATATGTACTCCGAATGCTTTGTGTTACTATTTCACTGAGGAAACATAATTAATTATTCGTGATATTTTTCAATAAATTAACAACAGGATATGGAGATGTCAAGGCGTGGGCTATGTGCGAAGCAACTCATGATATACAGGTAAAATAATCTTGACTACTCGGTGAGACTTTCATAGCATAAAACGATATTTGCACATTGGTGTCAATGTGCTTAAAATTGAAAGACATTTTAAAGTGATAATGGTATGGACAATTATTTTCAGAGGGAGGGGTATTGAGTGGAACAGCCGGCGGTAGCAAGCACCCTTGATACCTATATATCGGAGATTAATCGCTTTTCTGTCCTGAGCGCAGAAGAGGAATTCCGTTTGGCCGTGAAGTTTAAAAAGTATAACGACATGGAGGCGGCGGAAAAATTAGTGGTATCGAATCTGAGATTTGTCGTGAAGGTTGCCCATGAGTATCGAAATTACGGCATCAAGTTGCCTGATCTGATTCAGGAGGGGAACATCGGTCTCATGCATGCCGTGAAAAAGTATGACCCGTACAGAGGATACAGACTCATTTCCTATGCGGTATGGTGGATAAGAGCGTATATACAGAATTTTATCATTAAATCGTGGAGTCTTGTAAAAATCGGTACCACGCAGGCGCAGCGGAAGCTGTTTTTCAAGCTGACCCAGGCAAAGAAGAAGCTTCAGGCCATGTCGCAGAAGAATCCCGAGTTTGGTGAAATTGCTGAATCTCTCGGAGTGAAAGAATCCGAGATTGAGGAAATGGATCTCCGTTTAACCCACCGTGATCTGTCTCTCGACGCGTTTATCAATGACGAGGGGGCATCGACTCATATCGATTATCTGACCTATGAAGGTGAAGATCAGGAAATGGCTCTGATAAAAAAGGAGGAAATGGATCTGGTGAAACGGGACATTGCCGGTGCCCTTACCAGGCTCAGTGAAAAAGAAAGCTATATTGTCAAACATCGAATCATGGCGGAGAGCCCCAAGACCCTTCAGGAAATTGGGAATAGGTACAACATCACGAGAGAGCGGGCGAGACAGATTGAAAAACAGGCACTGAAAAAATTGAGACTTGCCATTCCGTATTTCGGTGAGGCGCAGGCGTTGCTGGAGTCTAAGTAGCGGTAATGTCGATACCTCTGGCGAGATTTTCAAAACGTGCAAATTTTTCCTGGAAGGCCAACTTCGTCAAACCGGTAGGACCGTTTCGCTGTTTTCCGATAATGATCTCTGCCATGCCCTTTTCAGGATTTTCTTCGGATTTGTTATACACTTCATCCCTGTAAATAAAAGCGATCAAATCGGCGTCCTGTTCAATAGCTCCTGAATCTCTCAGGTCAGCCATCTGTGGCCGTTTGTTCGTCCTGTCCTCCACTTTCCGGTTCAATTGTGAGAGGGCGACCACCGGAACGCTTAACTCTTTGGCCAGTGCTTTCAGGGAACGGCTGATCTCTGATATTTCCTGCTCCCGCGATTCCTTATACCCCCCGCTTCTCATGAGCTGCAGATAGTCGAGGATAATGAGACCTAAATCGACCTCCGATTTCAAGCGTCGTGCTTTTGCTTTTATCTCCAGGACAGTGACCGCTGGCGTGTCATCTATGAATATGGGAGCTTCTGAAAGCCTTCCGGCTGCGGCGACCAATTTCGGCCAGTCCGCTTCCCCGAGAAAACCTCTCCTTATTCTCTGGGAATCGATCCGTGCTACGGAGGAAAGCATCCTTAGCGCGATCTGTTCCTTGGCCATTTCCAGGGAAAAGAGGGCCACAGGGATTTGCGCCTCTAAGGCGGCGTACTCGGCAATATTGAGGGCAAATGCAGTCTTGCCCATACTCGGACGGCCTGCGATGATGATCAGGTCGGACCTCTGCAGTCCTGAGGTCATGTCATCGATTTCCATAAAGCCCGTGGGGACACCTGTGACGAGTTCTTTTCTCTCGTGCAGCTTCTCTATTGTCTTGAAGCTTTCCTTTATTATTGTCTTGAAGGGGCTGAAGGTGGGCCGTATCTTGTTTTCCGATATTTCAAATATGGCGTGTTCGGCCTCATCGAGGAGCGTATCCACTTCGGCTCCGGAGGTGTAACTCTTGCTTAGAATGTCGGTGGCCGTACCGATCAGTTTCCGGAGGATAGATTTTTCTTTCACGATCCGCGAGTAGTGGCCAATGTTGGCGGAAGAGGGAACGTTATCCGTGAGGGAAGCGAGATAGGATATCCCGCCTGCCTGATCGAGCTGATTTTTACTCTTCAAAATATTGCTCAGGGTGATGAGGTCACTCGGCTGGTTTTTATCGTAAAGTTCGATGATGGCTGCAAAGATTTTACGATGCGCTTCACTGTAAAAATCGCTCACATTGAGTATTTCCAGAACAGAATTTAAGGCGTGGTTATCAAGCAGTATCCCACCGATTACAGACTGTTCCGCATCCATGTTCTGCGGAGGTACCCTGTGTAAGGAAGAATCGATATCCATCATGGGGCATTACACCTCGGCTTCAACGACTACCTTGATTTCTGTAATTACTCCCGGTCTCAGTTTAATCCTCACCGGAAATTCTCCTGTTGCTTTTATCGGTTCGTCTAAGAGTATCATTTTTTTGTCGATTTCGAAACCCTGTTCATGAAGAGAATGTTCAATATCCTTGGTGGTGACTGAGCCGAACAGTTTGTCCTGTTCCCCAACGCGGCGTATAATCGTGCAAGTTGTTCCTTTCACCCTCTCCGCGAGCGTTTCGGCTGTCATACGTTCTCTCTCTATTTTCTGCATAATCTGTTTTTTTTCATGCTCAAATGCCTTCAATGTCCGGTTGCTTGCTTCGACTGCGAGTCCCCTGGGAATGAGATAATTCCGCGCGTATCCATCAGAGACTTTGACGGTATCACCTGCTTTTCCCAGGGATTCAATATTATCCTTCAGTATGACTTTCATAGAAAATCTCCTTGTAATGAGCTCTTGCTCCCATTGTTATGATGTTGTGTCCGTGGCCGGTGTTATATATTTTCTGAAATCGATCCAGAGATCGAATATGCCGAGAGCGATTAATGGTAACAGCATATATTGTTGTATCGCTATCACAAAATAAAAAATAAATCTGACAGGTCTGGGTATTTTTTTTCTCTTGAAGAAAAAACTCGTAATGGAAAATCCCTGGAGCAGATACACAAATAAGCATACGAGCAAAAGATTAAGGCCTGTGAATATTACTTCCGAAACCGGTATCAACAGCGTCCCTGCGGCAATGATCAGCAGCCATATCAGCCTGTCAGGTGTTTTCCAGCGGGAAAGATCTCCGAAATCGGGATACCATATCTTGTTTTTGTGAAAGAGTTCTCTTGCGAACAGAATATTGATCCACATGGTGAACGATATGCCTATCACGACAAAGGCAGGAGAGATATTGGTAAAGAACTGAGTAATATGTGTAGCATTCTCCCTGATCTCGTTTATCTGTTCCGCGGAGATACCCAGCTGGCTGTAAATCTGAATGCTTTCCCTGATGTTTTCAGCGATGTGGCCCTCAATAAGATGCCATGGCGTCTTGCCAAGGTGATAGCCGAGAGTAATGAGAAAGAGAAACCATAATATTGAAATGGTTGCAACGGGATAAATAACCGTCTTCTCTATCGTGTAATTCCTCTTCAAAAGTTCTGCGAGGAAAACTCCCGTAAACCCTGAAAGATACAGCAGGGGAAGATTGGCAGTTATCCCTACAAATATATGAAACAGCGTGACTGCAAGCAGGGATATGATGAGTATTGCCATTCCCTGGAGCCTGCCCGCTTTGTAGTAAAAGAAAAGAATCGGCAGAGGGGTGAAGAGAGTGATCAGTGTTCCCACTATGGGAGTGGTGGATGCAGCGAGGAGTGTCAGGGATGAGATGGCGATACCCGTATAAAAGTTTCCGTTGAAAAACACGCCCCTTTCTTTTTCCAAAGTCTGAATCCGTTGTGTTGAACCCCTGCGAGGGTAGTTACCACTCAGTCACGACGAAGGGAAGTAACGCGATGGATCTTGCCTTTTTTATGGCCAGTGTGACTTCCCTTTGATGTTTGGCGCAATTCCCCGTGATTCTCCTGGGTATGATCTTACCTCTGTCGGTTATGTAATCTTTAAGAATGAGAGGATCCTTATACTCGATCTTTATTTCAGAATCGGTGCAGAATCTGCAAAATTTTCTCTTGTGGTAAAACTTCTTTTGCTGTTTTGGCTCGGTCTTTGAAGGTTTATGGTCTCTTGATGGCGCTGGCATCTCTCGTTGGTGTCTCCCTTCTTTTTTCCTGTCCGTCTTTAATTTTCTTTTACTTCCGATGAGATAGAATGCGGGTCGATTGCCGCTGTCTTGTCTGATAAAATGATGAGCGGTGATTCAGGAGCTGCATCTGCAGGGGGAGTGGAAACCTGTATTTCTTCCTGTCTTTCTTTTTCCATCTTTTCCAGATCTACCCGATCTTCCTTTTTTACCGTCATGTATTTCAGGATTTTGTCATCGATTTTGAAGTTTCTCTCCATTTCTGCAATGATACTACTCTTTCCGACAAAATCTAAAAGGATATAGAATCCATTTGTCTGCTTCTTAATTTCATAGGCGAGTTTTCGCTTTCCCCACTTTTCAATCTTTACAATGATGCCTTTCAGGTCAGTGATGATTGTGCTGTAGCGATCGATTAAGCTGTTGATTTCCTCTTCGGTAAGGTCGGTATGGACAATAAAAGGAATTTCGTACCTTTTCAACGTTGCACCTCCTCACGGCTCTAAAGTCCGGCATATCTATCCGGACAAGGAGTCCTGTATGTAAGATTTAAAATGAAGATGCCTTCTATAATATCCTCACGAAGAAATCAAGATTTTTATGTAACCTGTGTCGGGTACCGTCTTAAATCTATTGGCGGGCGATACGGGACTCGAACCCATGACCTCTGGTTCCGGAGACCAGCGCTCTATCCACCTGAGCTAATCGCCCGCTGTGAGGATATGGATAACATTGAGTGAAGGCAACAGGACGTGACCTATCAGGCAGCGCTCATTACAATGTAATCGGTGAAAACTCAATGTTTTTTTATGAAATGCATGGTTTCCTTAGCGAGGGAGGGGTAGCTCTCCCAGAATTTTTCTGACCGGGTCGCTTCTATTCATTGTATAAATATGGAAACCGGGCACCTCGTTGCCAAGCAGATTGTACATCTGGTTTATGGCATATTCAATTCCATATTTTTCAATCTCTCCGGGATTATCTTTTAGCTTCTCAATTTTATCAGCAAGCCGGGAAGTGATTTTGGCACCATAGAGCGGCGATGCAATCCGTATGAACTGGTTGTAGTTGAGGACCGGAAAAATACCGGGGATGATCGGTACCCTGATTTTTAATTTGAGGGCGCGATCACGAAACCGGTAAAAGTCATTATTGTTGAAGAAAAGCTGCGTTATTATGAAATCGGCGCCGGCGTCAACCTTCCGCTTCAGATTCACTAAATCAACGTCTATACTCGGTGCTTCGATATGACCTTCGGGGTAGCCGGCAACACCTATGGAAAAATCATCATGCGCCTTTATAAATTCTACCAGTTCATTCGCATATCCGAACCCCCCTGCGATCCTCACGAATTTTTCTGTACCTTCAGGCGGATCGCCCCTCAATGCGAGAATATTTTCCACGTTTTCCTCTCTCAGCGCGTCGAGGATAGCGGCAATATCGTCTCTTGTTGATTGAACGCATGTCAGATGGGCAAGGACTTCCATGCCGAAGTCGTTCTTGACCTTAGAGGCAATTTCAATGGTCTTGTCACGTGTGCTCCCTCCCGCCCCGTATGTGACAGAAATAAAATCGGGGCTGATTACGCCCAATTCTTTTATGGTAGTATATAAGATTTCGAGATTACCTTCCCTCTTTGGTGGGAATACCTCACACGAAAGGGTCAATTTTTTTTGATCAAGAATGTTTTTTATTTTCATGACCTGTACCATTGGTTTTTGGGGAAAATGTCACTAAGGACGATCATTGTCAATATATTTTCTATATCTATATTGAATTCATTGAACAAATCTGATAAATTGCAAAAAATTGTGGAAAATTGGTGAGAATGAACCGTATACGGAAAAACATAATAGTGTGTGCTTTGTCCGCAATAGTTTTGTCTCCCCTTCACGCCTTCGCATTAAATAAGATCATTAACATAAGACACTGGACCGCACCGGATCATACGAGAGTGGTGATTGATGCGAGTGATGATATTCCGTACACCGTTGAGAAATCCGGCAAAATAGTAAGGATCGATTTTAAAAACACACAATTACCTGAAGACCTTCCCCGCGAGCTTGTCCTGAAGAAACCGGGAATTGATAAAATCATTCTGGAAGTCCCTTCTCAGGATGCTGTCAGGGTACAGCTCATGCTGACGGATCCTGTTGCGGCAAAAGTCTTTAAATTAAAGAAAATTCAGGAGAAACCGGATCGTATTGTCATTGACATAGAATTTCCTGAGGTGGAGAAACAGGAGAGCAAGGAAAGGGAGCAGGTGAAGGTATTAAGGAAGGACAAAATAGTAGTGATTGATCCAGGTCATGGGGGTGAGGATCCCGGTGCGGTCGGAAAGAGAGGGACGCAGGAAAAGCGTGTTGTTTTGGAAATCAGCAGGAAATTGAGAGATATTTTAAACAAGAAGAAAGGATATCGTGCCTTTCTTACGAGAAATGGTGATTACTATGTACCATTTAAGAAGAGATTGAAAATTGCCCGGGAGTACGGCGCTGATCTGTTCCTGAGTATTCACGCAGACGCTTTTAAACTGCGTGGTGCCAGGGGAAGTTCCGTGTATTGCCTTTCCCTCAGAGGTGCCAGCAGCGAGGCCGCGAGAATTTTAGCGAGAAATGAAAACCTCGCTGATATCATTGGAGGAGATCCCAACGGAGAAAGCACGGAAGAATCAGATCCCATAATCCTGAACATGTTTCAGACAAATACCATCAACACATCAAAGATCTACGGAAAAAGTGTCCTGAAACACCTCGACAGGGTGAGCCAGATAAAGTTCGGCAAAGTTCAGGAGGCTCCTTTCCGGGTGCTGAAGCTTCCCGAAATACCGTCTTTGCTCATAGAGACAGCTTACATATCGAATCCGAGAGAAGAAAAATTATTACGCAACAATCAGTTTCAAATGAAAGTCGCGAGGGCCATAGCGTCTTCCATTACTGAATTTCTTCCTGCTCAGCCTCCAGCCCCCAAAATAGTGCTCACGAGAACTGAAAAGGGAGGAGATGCTGAGAAAAGCACTGCGGAAGCAGTGAAGGACGATGATTCTCCACGCAAGGAATATGTCGTTTCGTTTTCCCGGGAAAAATCCCCGTCGACGAAGAAATCCGCAGTGACCACGCATACAGTCAGAAAGGGTGAAACCCTTGGCGGTATCGCCAGAGAACACGGGACGACAATCAACGTGTTGTTGAAGCTGAATGACATGAAACGGAAAGATCCTCTGTACGTGGGGAAAAAAGTAAAGCTCCCAGGCAAAGAAACAGAAAAAGGGAGAAATGCAAAATCTTCCGTGGCAAAGTCGAAAACATATACCTACAGGGTAAAAAAAGGTGATACCCTCGATAAGATTGCGAAAAGGTGTGGTGCGAGCGTCACTGAGCTTTGCAGGTTGAACCAGATGAAGCGGGATGATGTGCTGTACGTCAACAGAAAACTGAGACTTCCGTCAGACCCGTCGATGTGAGAGGGGAGGGTGAAATGATGGGGCGGATATATATCCCCACGTATCTGCAGGTTCTTTTTTTTCTCTTCTACCTCCTCATAATGAGTCCATCCGGGGCACAATCCGCGGGAATAATAACCTCCTGGGAACAATTTCAAATCAAGAAAGAACTTGAGCTCAAGGTGATCAGCCATGAACCGGATTATAAGAAATTTCTCTCAACGGAGGAGATGCCGGTGACCGATGAATTCGTGACCTTATTTAATGTGCGTGAAGAAGAAAAAGACAGGACGCCGGACGGTTTCAGGATTGGCAGACTGAGAATATCATTTTCCCGGATTGTCATTGATCGCATGAAAACGGATCTGGACAAGATATCCGGTGACGAACAAGGTACCATGGAGACGATAAAATCAATCACCACTCTGTTTCGCAGCGGGCCTTACCGCGACTCATTTGAATCGATTGGCAAAATATTTGAACCTCAGGTGAACCTCGGCATAGAATTCTGAAAGATTCACTCCCCGGTAGCCTGTCTGCTATTGTCTTGAGGAACATCGTGTGAAAGTATTCGACGGTCTCTACGCCTTTCCCTGGCGCACGTACGCACAGAACAACTGCAATACCTACCTCATTGATGGCGACTTGAAGATGGGGATTTGACGATCGGTGAGCATTCGTTCCAGGTAATTGTAACACCCGGTCACTCTCCGGGCTCCACATGTCTGTACTGGCCTGACAGGAAGGCGCTCTTTACGGGAGATGTGGTATTTTTTCAGGGGATCGGCCGTACGGATTTACCATTTTTTCCATGATAAGTTCAAGGGTGCTTTTTATTTCTGACATGTTACTTATTCGCAACGAGGGAAAACATGAAAAGGGGCGGAGTTTGCTCTCATGACACATGCATGCATGAGAGTGACTCCGCCCCTGCTTTTCAAAAAATACCGTTTATGCCTTAACCGTTTTCGGCGCCGGCCTCTTGAATCCTAAGGCAAGGAAAAGACCAGCAATCAGGAGCCCCGCCGCAACGTACAGGGCGATTCCCTTGATGGCGGCAAAAACGAGCGGTCCCGCAATTCCCGCAGCGCCCCACGCGGTCAGCATGATTCCATACACCTTTCCGATATAGCCGGGCCCGAAGGAGTCCGCGGCAAACGCAGGCATGGTGGCAAATCCCCCGCCGTAGCAGGCAAGCAAGTAACAGGCGATGATGGTGAATATGATCTCGCTTCCGATGTAGGGCAGGATGACGTAGAGAATAGCCTGGGTGATAAACATGGTGATAAAGACGTTCCGCCTTCCGATGGCGTCGGATGTCCAGGCCCAGAAAAGCCTTCCCAGACCGTTAAAGATAGACGCATAGGCAAGGATCGATCCGCCGGCGAGCGCTAATGCCGCAGCCGTTGCTTCGGGATTGGCTTTCTTGATCACGTCCTGGGCCATGGGTGAAAGCTGTGAGATGAGACCGAGTCCGGCGGAGACGTTCAGGAAGAGCATTCCCCAGAGCATCCACCACTGGGGGGTCTTTACCGCTTCGTCAAAGGTAAACGATTCCGCTGCAGAAACGCCGGTCGCTGCTTTCGGGGTGAAGCCTGCCGGGAGCCAGCCCTTCGGGGGATTCTTGTAAAGTTGGGCCGAAGCGGTCACTAACACCAGGAAGATCACCCCCCAGATGTAGAACGTCTGTGCCACACCCATGGAAATGACCATGGGAGGGGCAATCTTGCCCATGAAGAACGCGCCGGCGCCGAATCCCATCACGGCAAGCCCCGTCACCAGACCTCTCTTATCGGGGAACCAGCGGATCAGGGTGGCAATCGGCGTGATGTATCCGAATCCGTTGCCGATACCGGCAATGACTCCGAAGCCTAAGTACAAAAGCCAGATACTTCCCATCTGATCGGCCAGACCCGAGAGGAGCGTTCCGATACCAAAGAGGATGCCGCCGATGGTAGCTACGAATTTAGGACCTTTCTTGTCTACCAGTGTTCCGCCGAACGCGGCGGCAAGACCGATAAGTCCGATACAGATCATAAACGTCACCTGGGTCGCCGTCTCACCCCAGCCGTGTACTGTCATGAGGGGCTTCTTGAAGACCGACCAGGCATACACCGTCCCCAGACAGAGTTGCATGACGATTGCGGCAACGGCAATCCACCACCTCTTTCCTTCTAAATTTTCATTACTCATAAATCCTTATTCCTCCGTTATTTGAATTTATAAACTTCTGATTTAACGTTGCTCCGCAAAAAGCGGGGCAACTTGCATTATCATTCATTTATGCTGCTTCAACTTTGACCGCGCAGACCTTGTATTCAGGAATCTTTGCGATCGGGTCAAGGGCAGGGTTTGTAAGCAGATTGACGGCTGCTTCCTTGAAGTGGAAATTCATGAAGATCACACCCGGGGGCACCCGCTCCGTGACCGTGGATTTTGCCTGTACGGAGCCGCGCCGTGAAGAAACCTTGACGAACTGTCCTTCTTTCACCTTGAGTTTCTTCGCATCTTTGGGATTGATCTCAACAAGGCTCTCCGGTGCCCTTTCCGTGATACCCTGGGAAAGACGGGACATGGTTCCTGTGTGGTATTGGTAAAGGACGCGACCTGTTGTCATCATGAACGGATATTCTTTGTCCGGGAGTTCCGCCGGTGGAATGTATTCAATGGCAGTGAAAAGTCCCAGGCCTCTGGAGAAACGATTTATATGGAGATATTTCGTTCCCGGGTGATCCGCATTGGGACACGGCCATTGGAGACCTTCTTTTTCAAGCCTTGCGTAAGTGATACCGGCGTAGCTCGGGGTCAGTTGATTGATTTCCCTCATGACAGCTTCCGGGTTTGCATAGTTCATGGGATACCCCATCTTTGTGGACAATTCCGAAATGATTTCCCAGTCGGCCTTGGCCTGGCCGGGAGCCTTAACCGCCTTCCGGACCATCTGCACCCTTCGTTCCGTATTGGAGAAGGTGCCTTCTTTTTCCGCGAAGCAGGCAGCGGGAAGTACCACGTGGGCAAGCTGTGCCGTTTCGGAGAGGAGGATATCCTGTACCACCAGGAGATCCAGATGCTCCAAGGCCTCCTTGGCATGGTTCAAATCGGGGTCGGACAGCATGGGGTTTTCACCCATCACATAGAGGGCTTTGACCTTTCCCTCATGGGCGGCATTCAGTGTTTCCACAATGGTAAGACCTGGTTTGGGCGGAAGGGTTACTCCCCAGGCCTTTTCGAACTTCGCTCTCGCTTCGTCACTCCCTACGGGCTGATAACCTGTGAAGACAACAGGCAACGCCCCCATGTCGCAGGCTCCCTGGACGTTGTTCTGGCCCCGGAGAGGGTTCACACCACCGCCTTCGACGCCTACATATCCGCAGAGCATGGCCAGATTGGCAATGGATTTGACGTTGTCAACCCCGGTGGTGTGCTGGGTGATACCCATGGTGTAGAGAATCGAAGCTACCCGGGCCTTCGCGTATAACCTCGCTGCCGTTATTATATCTTGAGCAGGTATGCCGGTTATCTTTGAAGCATGCTTGGGAGTGTACTTTTCTACAACCTTCTTCATGGCCTCGAAACCCTCAGTGCGGTTTTCCACATACTCTTTGTCATAGAGACCTTCGGAGATGATCACGTTCATCATGCCATTCAGGAGGGCTACATCGGTGCCTGGTTTCTGACGGAGGTAGAGGGTGGCATATTTCACCAGATCGATCTCTCTCGGATCGGCGACGATGAGTTTCGCGCCGCGCTGGCGGACGGCTCTCTTCACCTTCGCACCGATGACGGGATGGTTTTCCGTCGTGTTGGTTCCGATGGCGAAAATGGCATCAGTAAATTCAATTTCATCGATGGAATTGGTCATTGCACCACTTCCGAAGGTAGCGGCCAGACCGGCCACTGTGGAAGAGTGTCAGAGACGGGCACAGTGATCCACATTGTTGGTACCGATCACCGCCCTCAGGAATTTCTGGAAGAGATAGTTTTCCTCGTTGGTTGCCCGGGCGGAGGAAAATCCGGCGATACTGTCAGGGCCGTGTGCTTTCTTGATCACTGAGAGTTTTTCTGCAATGTAGCTGTACGCCTCGTCCCAGGTTGCTTCTTTCAACTCCCCGTTTTTTCGAATCAGGGGGGTCTTGAGACGGTCGGGACTGTGGACGAAATCCATGCCGAACCTTCCCTTGACACAGAGGCTTCCCTCGTTGGGCTGTCCGTACTCGCGATTCCCCGTAACCTTGACGATCTTGCCATCATGAAGATTGAGATCCATCTGACAACCCACGCCGCAGTAGGTACACGTTGTGCGTACCTTCTTGAGTTCCCATGGCCTACCCTGGAAGCGGGCCTGTTTGAAGGTGATGGCACCCACCGGACAGGAATCGACACATTCACCGCAGAAAAAGCATTCCGAGTCGATGTAGTCCGTGTCAAAAGCAGGACCTACCTTCGAACGGGAGCCCCGCCTGGCATAATCTAAAACTTCATTTACCTGAATCTCATTGCATGCCCTCACGCACCTGCCGCAGAGGATACATTTATTGAGATCTCTCTCAATCATCGTATTGGTTCTCTCGATAGGATATCCGGGCGGTGAAATTGGAAACCGGGGCTTTTCTAACTGCAGCCAGTACACCAGATTCTGGAGTTCGCAGTTTCCGTTCTGCTCACAGGTCAGGCAGTTATGATCGCCGGACGACCAGAGGAGCTCAATGATCAGCCTCTGGGCATCACGAACCGCCTTGGTGTCTGTCTTGATCACCATTCCCTGATTCACCGGCATGCAGCATGAGGCAACCAGGGTTCTTGCTCCTTCAACCTCAACCACACACACGCGACACGCACCCACATTTGTGGTTTTCGCGTACTGGCAGAGGGTCGGAATGTTTATCCCGTTTTCCCGCGCTACCTCAAGGATCGTCTGTCCCATGGTGGCTTCCATCTGTTTTCCATCGATGGTTAATGTGAGTTTGTTTTGTCCCATCTCGTGCTCCTTTCATACAACCATATGGCAAACCATAATTTGTTAAAATGCTCACTGCGATAAAATTGCAAAAAAAGTCCCTGCTGTTGTTCGTCCTTGTATAAAGATGCGAAGCAATAAAACGTTGTTATTATGAATAATTATGATGGTGGGGAGTGGATATGAATGGTTTCTGTTGGCATATAAACCACTTGTGATCTGATTAGCAGCGCAGTTCTGGAGGAGTGGTTATCGAGAATTTATTTATCAGATAATTGCCAATCAGTCAAGGTTTTTGTATCTCAAAACGAGGGTCACAGGCGGGTGGCGGGTTGCTTCCTTGATCTGCAATGAGTTCTATACGGGAAAATATCTGAGAAATAACGGAAGGATGAGTTCCACTGCCGGTTCAATCAGAGCCATGGTATCTGAAGAGAGGTTACGGTGGAAGTTAAAGTCGTAGCCGCGGATGGACACGATGTGTCCGGTAAGTTCCCGATGGTACAGTGTCTTGAGCAGTGCCAGAAGTGTCGCCGGCGTCATATGGTGAGTCAGCATTGACGGAGCGTATTCCGGCACTACCTGCATGCTGTGGAGATCATCCATGGTTTCATCGACGTGGGCATCCACGAAAATGACCCGGTCGTAACCAGAAAGCAAATCCAGTAACTCCGGCACCAGTTGGGAAAGGAAAAGAGAATCAACTTCTCTACCCAGCTCCTCCATCCCTGAATCTCCTTCAGGCAAGGTCTGATGGCCGAGGCGCCGCCGCAGGGCGTTGATCACGTGATAGGCGACACCGTCATCGGCACGATATATATTGCCATATCCGATAACGAGGGTTCGAGGCATGATCGAATACTTATGGACGCTGAAAAAGATACGAGCGGATGAATGTACTCCATTCACCCGCCCGCATTTCACAGAAATCGATTTCTATTTTATCGGGCAACGCGGTCAACGACCTTCCCGTCAGCCGCGATGAGCAGTACTTCCAGCGGCATCTTCCCGATGGCATGGGTGGCGCAAGACAGGCACGGATCGTAACAGCGGATGGCTGCTTCTACGCGGTTCAACATCCCCTCCGTGAGCTTGTTCCCATCCACACACGCCTTCGCAACCAATCCCGAAGCCGTGTGCATCGCCCAGTTGTTGTTTCCCGTGGCAACGATGAGGTTTACCCTCGTCAACAAACCGTTCTCGTCTGTGCTGTAATCGTGGAAGAGGGTACCCCGTGGTGCTTCGATCACACCCACACCGTGGCTAGGAATTTGTGCCGATGAGGGAGCAGTCCGGATATCTTTGGACATAATGTACGGATCATCCAGTAACTGACCGGTTCTCTCCAGGGCATAGACGAGTTCGATCAAACGGGCATAGTGATAGTAGAGAGATCCCTCGACGGGCTTTCCTCCGTTGATACCTTTGAATATTTTGAGTTCCGAGTTGGCCATCGGCGTGCCGATCTTATCAACCACGTTCAAGCGCCCCAACGGGCCGACCCGGTAGAATCCATCAGGCCAGCCTAATTTCCTGTAGTAAGGATATTTAAGGAAAGACCAGGATTCCACATGCTCCGCTACATGTGCCAGATAATGATCCTGCTTGAACTGTGCGATAAAATTACCCTCTGCATCTTTCACCCGTATCTCTCCATGGTAGAGCTGAAGACTCCCTTCTTCATCAACCAGTCCCATATAGTTGGACGGGAAGGATGCGAAGGAGGCAGCCAGATCCTTATTCGCTCCCAGCCAGTCCTTTCCGATGCTTACCGCCACCTTGGCAATCTCCACCATGGTATCGAGTTCGGAAGCGATCTCGTCGCGGTCCTTCTGAGAAAGGGGTGCATTGACCCCTCCGGGGACAGCAAAGTTGGGATGGACCCGCTTCCCTCCCAGCCTTTCAATGATCTGCTGACCGTAGCGGCGCAGGTGTACCGCCTTTAAGGCCAGCTCCGGATTCGCCTTTACGATTCCAAAAACGTTCCTTATGGTGGGATCGGCATCAAATCCCAGCACCAGGTCAGGCGCCGCCAGGTGGAAAAAATGCATCCCATGGGACTGAATATACTGACCCATGTGCATCAATTCGCGAAGCAGCTTCGCTGTCCGGGGTGGTTCCGCCCGGGCAACGCCGTCGCATGCCTTTGCTGCAGCCAGGTGATGGCTCACCGGACAGATACCGCAGATACGCTGGGTGATCTGCGTCATCTCAAAATAAGGGCGACCTTCACTGAATTTCTCCAAACCGCGAAACTCATCTACGTGAAAGAATGTCTGGTCTACCTGTCCCTGGTCATTCAAGTGTATCGTGACCCTTCCGTGACCCTCAATACGCGTCACGGGTTCTATCGTAAGCTTTCGAGCACCCATAGCTGTTCTCCTTTAATCATATACAAAATGTTCCGGTGGTAAAATCACTGGCACGCGCCCCGCAAGCAGTTCCGACAATGCGTAGAAAAGCGCATCCGCTCTTGGCGGGCAACCGGGGATAAAAAGATCCACCTTTACCACTTCACCAACACCGGTTACCGTCTCCAGGGGCTTCCCTAATTCCGGTGAATCTGGTATGAGCCCGTCCACAACACTCTCGGTCTCCAGATAAGCGCGCTTCAATGCTGCTTCCGTCCCTACCAGGTTGCGCATTGCGGGGATACCTCCGAATGTCGCGCAGTCACCAATCGCAATAAGTATCTGGCACCGTTCACGCATTTGTTTCGCAACTTCGATGTTGTGTGTGTTGCAGATTGCCCCTTCAAGAATGCCTACCGTTACACCTTCCTTCGGCGGATGCTTCAGATCCGTCACCGGAGAGGAGGTAAATTCAACCGCTTCCAACAGCTTGACGACACGTTCATCTATGTCCAACAATGACATATGACATCCTGCGCAGCCAGCCAGCCAATCAGTGGCGATCTTAACTTTTGTCATCGTTGTATCTCCTTTCACTTGATATTTTGAGTCGCGCGGGCTGATAATTCTTCCAGCGAAGCCCCTAACTTCTTGTCCATTTTTTCCGCAAGGAGAGAAATGATCTCCCAGTCAGCTTTCGCTTCCCCTTCAGGTTCTACCGCCTTGCTTACCTTCTGTACGCGGCCCTCCGTATTCGTCAGACTACCTGAGCGCTCCGACCATATTGCCATGGGCAAAACCACGTCGGCTTGCTCTGTCAGAGGAGATGCGAAACTTGCCTGGACCACGATAAATGCGCCCTTGCCAATACCCTCCAGGGCTTCGACACCAATTCCATCCTGCTCACCAAGGAGAAGAAACAGAGTCTTTACCGCAGATGGCTTGAATCCATTCGCAAAACCGAAAGCCACCGCAGCCCGCGTGTTGGTGCCCTGCTCGAGGGCCACAAAAGCGGCCTTTCCCTGGAGCTTCTTCAAGGCGTTCACAGTCTTCTCAGGAGCACCGGTCCCGTAGAGAATAACGGGATTGTTTGCCCGACCGGCAATCTCAACCGCCTTGCCGGTATCTGCCATTGGCAAATGCATATATGCAAACGGCGCGAGTCCATTATCCTCGCCATCAACAACAATGAGGCGGCCCCCCCTGTCAACAGTCCGCTTTACCAGGAAAGAAGCTACCGGCTGGTCCTTTACGGGATCTGCACCGACTACCAGAATTACATCGCTCTTTTCGATGTCGGCGAGCGAGCCCTGCGGTTTCTCGAACAGTCTTGGTGCCGCCCTGTTGAGCAAACCCACATTGGCCACTTTCATTTCTTTACTGAACAACTTGTCCAGCAGATAAAGTGCCTCATTGGTAACATTGCTGGAAGCCAGCACACCGATACTCTTGGCGTCGGCCTTGCCCAGGCGTTTGGCAACCACCTGCAGTGCCTCGTCCCAGTTCGCAGGTACAAGTTTCCCCTTCTGCCGGATGAGAGGGCTCGTGATCCGTGTACGCTCGTCGTAGAGCGGGTCAAAGCGGCCATGCTGGCAGAGAACACCACCGTTCACCGCTCCGTCCCAGTCTCCCAATATCTTCATGACGTTGCCGCCACGGGTCACAATCTCCATAGCGCAGCCCACACTGCAGTGGCTGCATGTTGTTTTGACGTGTTGTGTCTGTTCATCCCTGCCCATGAAGGCGCTTCGCTTGTCACAGAGAGCGCCGGTGGGACAGACCTGCAGGCACGTACCGCACGAAACGCAGGATGAATCGCCGAAGGTAAGATTCGCATCGGCATGGATCATGGAC
Source organism: Deltaproteobacteria bacterium (assembly GCA_016874835.1). Lineage (GTDB taxonomy): Bacteria > Desulfobacterota > Syntrophia > Syntrophales > UBA2185 > VGTB01. Next base: position 24,293 of record VGTB01000011.1, read on the forward strand.
TTGGCACCCCGGTTCCGCAATCCCAACGTGTGGTTTGCCACGAGAGTCCCGCAGGCACGTTCGCAACGCCCGCAGAGAACACAACGGTTATGCTCCATGAGAAAATACTTGCGCGTTGCATCCACCGGGAAACCCTTCGTATATGTCGGGAATACCCAGTGATCAATCCCATAGCGATACCCCAGGTTCTGTAACTCACAATCCCCGCTCATCTGGCAGTACATGCAGAAGTGGTTCCGCTCCGAAAAGAGCATGTCTAAGATAAATTTACGCGCCTTCACTACCTGTGGTGATTCCGTCTGTATGACCAATCCATCGGTAATGGGGAATGTGCATGCTGTTATCAAAGTACGCTGACCTTCCACCTCTACAACACATACCCGGCATGCCCCGGTCGGAGATAATGCCGGATGGTTACAGAGCGTGGGAATGTCAATGCCCGCCTGCTGGGCAGCCTTGAGGATGGTGATGCCCGCCGGCGCGCTGATTTTCTGACCATTGATGGTAATATTGACCATCTCCATCGTTCGTATTGCCTCCCTTCCTAAATTATTTCATATTTATTCTCGTTACAGTGATAGTGTTGCCGCGCTGCCTTTTTCCAGGCAGATTCTGGTAGAGTTACCTAAGCGGCGTTCTCTCTCACATATATTTTTTTATCGTTTCAGCCGTTACAAAAATAGCCTCGTATGTATAGCGTTAAGGACGAAGCTCTTTCTGTCCTTTAGTCGATTTCCGCATCGCATCTCAGGCAGCGGCAAGACTCCTGTATCGCCACATCTCTGAGGTAACCTAACTCCACTTCCTTGAAGTTAAGTTTCCGGTCAGGAGGATGCAACTCCGGCATTTTCGCCTGGGGGGCTTCTACCGTTTCCTCATCGATGATGAAAGGTATGTCAATCTTTTCCTCTGGTGGTGCCTGGTACTCAGGCTCACCGTTAAGTTTCCTGATATAGCTGTCCATATCTGCCGCGGCCTGATGACCGGCAGCGATGGCGCCGATTACGGTGTCCGGCCCCGTCAGTGCGTCACCGCCCGAGAAGAACTTCGGATTGGTTGACTGTGATTTTGAACCCGAAGCAAGCTCAAACGTGGCCCACTTCGTAACGGAGACGCCGCTTTCCTTCGGCACAAAGGTCATATCCGAGGTCTGTCCTATCGCGGCAATAACGGCATCGACGCTTAGTGTAAATTCGGAGCCCTCAACGGCAACGGGTCTCTTTCTCCCGCTCCGGTCAAAATCGCCCAACTTCATCCGCTGACAGGTGATACCACTTACCTTGCCGTCCTTCTCGTGAATCTTGAGGGGAGCGACAAGATATTCGATTTTGATTCCTTCTTCTTCCGCAGCGTGGATTTCTTCCTCTGCCGCCGGCATGTCCTTTCTTTCGCGGCGGTAGAGAATCGTCACGTCTGCCCCAAGACGGAGCGAAACCCTGGCGGCATCAATGGCGGAATTACCGCCACCGACCACCGCTACTCTTGAGCCTAACTTTTTCTTGCCGCTGAGCCATGCTTCTTCATCATTGTTAAAATCTCTCAGGAATTCGACACCGCCGAACACCCCTTTAAGATTTTCTCCTTCCACACCCATTCTCTGGCTCTTGTGAGCTCCGGGGGCGAGGAAGATATAATCGTAATCCTTGCTGATCTTCTCAAAGGAAATGTCTTTCCCCACTCTGGTATTGCACTTTATCTCGACACCAAGAGCCTTGATGTTGTCATTGATCTCACTTGCCAGGATCTCTCTGGGGAGTCTGTACGAGGGAATCGCCCAGCGGAGCATTCCACCCGGATGTGACAGTTCTTCAAACACGGTGACCTTATATCCTCTGAGGGCAAGATCACGTGCAGCGGTCAACCCGGCAGGGCCCGCACCGACCACGGCAATCTTTTCTTTCCTTGTGACAGGAACAGGTGCTGTTTGGGGTCTTGGTGCACTGTCTGTAATGAACCTCTTGAGGAATTTGATGGCAATCGGCTCGTCAAGTTTCCCTCTCCGGCACTTCGCCTGGCATTTATGATCGCATACCCTCCCGCATACCGAGGGGAAGGGATTTGTTCTCAACATCACCTTATATGCGTCTTCGAAGCGCTCTGCCCTGATGAGGCCCACATAGGCGGGAACATCCATTCCCGCAGGGCACGTATGCTGGCATGGTGACTTGAAGAGGGCGGAGCATACCACTGCCCTGCAACGTTTATCTTTTATATGTTCCTCATATTCATCCCTGAAATACCGGATCGTGCTGAGAACCGGGTTGGGGGCAGTCTGTCCGAGACCGCAGAGTGAGGCGTTTTTAATGATGGCGGCCATCTCGTTGAGGAGATCGATGTCGCCTTCCTTGCCCTTGCCCTGGGTGATGTTGGTGAGCATCTCCAGCATCCTCTTCGTTCCTTCACGGCAGGGAGTGCACTTGCCGCAGGACTCATCCTGGACGAAGTCCATAAAGAATCGGGCCATGTCGACGGCGCACTTGTCTTCATCCATGACGATGAGACCGCCGGAGCCCATGATGGCTCCCAGCTCCGCCACTCTCTCGAAATCAACCGGGGCATTGAGGTGCTCTACCGGTATACAGCCGCCGGATGGACCGCCCAACTGTGCGGCTTTGTATCTCTTCCCGCCGGGGATACCGCCGCCGATATCGAAAACAATCTGGCCTAAGGTGGTTCCCATGGGGACTTCCACCAACCCTACATTATTGACGTCTCCAGTAAGGGCGAACACCTTCGTTCCCTTGCTTCTCTCCGTTCCCACGGCATTGTACCAGGAAGCACCGTTGAGAATTATCTGCCCGATGTTGGCAAAGGTCTCGACATTGTTGAGGACAGAGGGTCTTCCCCAGAGTCCGGCGATGGCGGGGAAGGGCGGTCTCGGTCGCGGCATACCCCTCTTTCCTTCAATAGAGATCATCAGCGCCGTTTCTTCACCGCACACAAATGCGCCGGCTCCCTGGTAAATCTCGAGATCGAAATCGAAGCCTGTGCCTAAAATATCCTTGCCCAGAAGTCCGTATTCCTTTGCCTGGTTTATGGCGACCGTTAAGCGGTGAATGGCCAGGGGATACTCGGCACGGCAATAGATATAACCCTGTTTGGCGCCGATGGCCTTGGCAGCGATGACCATACCTTCAAGCACGGCATGGGGGTCGGCCTCCAGAACGCTTCTGTCCATGAAGGCTCCGGGATCGCCCTCGTCAGCGTTGCACAAAACATACTTTATGTCACCCGGAGACTTGGAGCAGAACTGCCATTTAAGACCGGTGGGGAAGCCTGCACCACCACGGCCGCGTAATCCTGAATCAAGTACCTCTTTGACGATTTGTTCAGGCGTCATTTCCGTAAGGGCCTTTGCCATCCCCGTGTAACCGTCTCTGGCGATAGCCTCATCAATATTTTCCGGATCGATCAGACCCCTGTTTCTCAACACCCGCAAATCCTGCAGAGCGAAAAAGGGGATCTCATGCATCTGGGGGATGACTTCCTGTGTGGTTGGCTCTTTGTAGAGAAGTCTCTCCAGAATTCTTCCTTTTACCAGATGCTCTTCCACCAGCTGGGGCATGTCCTCCGGTTTCATCGACATATAAATGACACCCTCCGGATATGCCACCATGATGGGGCCCAGGGCGCAGAATCCGTTACAACCCGTTTCCACGATTTTGACTTCATCTGCCATTCCCCGCTTATTAATCTCTTCCTGCAAAGCCTGTTTCACCTTCAGGCTTCCGGAAGCATGGCATCCGGTTCCTCCACAAATCAATAAATGCGAACGAAATACCTTCATGTGGATAATATCCTCCTTAACGTAATAATATCGTGACATTCAGTAAGGGAGCACTTAACGCACCATTACCGGTTGTTTCCATTCACTTAGCCTCTGGCTATCGCGAACATGGTCTGTACTTCTCCCTGCAGGACATGACGCTTGAAGATCTGTCTCATCTTGTTTGCATCGATGTTTCCATAGATGATCGGTTGCTGTCCCAGGATTTCTACTGTGACCATGGGTTCTTTACTGCACATACCTGCACATCCGGATGTGGTTACAATTACATCTGCTACACCGGCTTCTGCAATCTCACTCATCAGGGAATCCATAACCGGCCGTGCCCCGGCGGCAATACCGCACGTTCCCATATGCACGGTAATCTTTGCCCTCTGGCCACCTTCTCTCAAGGCGGTATCCGAGTGAACCTTTTCCTTTATTTTCTTTAAATCTGAGATCGATAATTTTGCCATAGCTGTTCCCTCATCCTTAAAAATTATGTTAACTGTACTGACTCAGTACATCTTTTACCTTCGCCGGTTTCAGTCTCCCATGGACATTATCGCCGATAAAGATGACCGGTCCAAGTCCGCAGGCACCTACGCAACGCACCGTTTCCAGCGTGAAAAGCCTGTCGGCGGTCGTATCTCCTTCTTCAACCTTGAGCTCTTTCTTGATGTTATCGCAGATGGTTTTGCCGCCGCGGACATAGCAGGCTGTGCCCAGACACACGCGCAGGGTGTGCTTTCCGCGGGGTTTCATGGTAAAGAATGAATAAAACGTCACCACTCCGTAGACCCGGCTCAGAGGCAAATTGAGACCCTTGGCGATGATCTTCAGAATGGGCATGGGCAGGAATCCAAGTACCATCTGCACTTCTTCCAGAACGGGGATCAGTGATCCCGGTTTGTCCTTGTTCTTCTCAATAATTTCGTCCAGCTTTTTCAGTTGTTCCGGTGTAAATTCCTTGGTTATGTCAATATCAATGTGACCCGCTTTTGCTTTCATGCATTTATTCCTCCTTGATCAAACGTAATTCATGCTTCCGCTCCTATTTCCTCGAGGCCCTCCTGAATATGCTGCCTGAGGAACTGCAAGACTTCCACATGATTAATCGGCACACCTTCAATTTCCTTCTTCACTTCCCGTGTATCTAAAATGAATACCCTGTTGTTATGCTGGTGCCGGTATATAAAATCGACATCCATATTGCCGGCGATGAGAGTAATCAGGGTACTGATAATATCTCCGAGTGGTTGTCTGTCGATATGGCTGAACTTGAATTCAGCGGCAACTCTGGTTCCTTCCCCCCCCTTCGATTCTAAAGTAAAATTTCCTTCTGTTCTTTCCGCGGCCTGAGCTATCATCGGAAGGCCTAAGCCAACCTTTCGGACCGTTTTTGTCGTGTAAAACGGGTCAAGAACTTTTGCGACGATGTCTTCGCTCATCCCGGAGCCGTTGTCCCTGACTTCAATGGACAGGATGTCCCGCGCATTGTCCTCGACAACCGTGATATATACCGTCGTGGCACCCGCTCTGGTTGAGTTTTCCACAATATCCAGGATATGAAGCGAAAGCTCCAGCATCGTTTATACCTGAATATACCGGCCACCCCGGTTTTCAAAAGCCATCTTTATTTCGGAAATGGTCCCCCTTTCTAATAATAATTTCGTTATCCCCTTCCCAATGTCTTGAATGAAATGGGCATCGGATGATTCTATAAGGGGGTATGATGAAAGTTCCGGATAGTGTATCCGCGCACCCTGGATTCCCAACTCGGGGGTAACTTCAAGCGCGTCAAACGGAACATTCGCATCCACAAATCCCAATTGACTTATCACGCTGAAGCTTTCCCGGTCAATGTGTGAAGCAATTACCAGTCCGCCCAGGTCGTGAATGTGATGAGTTATTTCCCAAAGCGAAAGTTTTGTTGCTCCGATGAGAAGCCGGTCATTAAAACCCTCGACTTCATCCTGGTCATTCACGATAGCCTGGCATCCAAAAACTTCCTCCCTGTTTGAGCCGGAAAGATTGCGGTACACAATTTCCTGAAGTCTGTTCACCTCATCCAGGTTATCAAAAAGAGCCAGTACATGAACTTCTTCGCTGCTCGCAACCTCCATGCCGGGGAGTATAATAAGAGGTGTCCCTTCGGCTGCCCTGATCACGTATCGGAGATTTTCCGAAGCGTTGTGATCGCAAACGGCGATAATGTCAAGTTTTTCGGCAATAGACTTAGCAACTATTGCACTGGGATACATATCTAAATCTGCACAGGGGGAAAGGCAGGAATGTACATGGAAATCGCAACGGTGAACCCTGAACATATCAATTATGTATCCGTACAAAGAAAAAACCACTCATTGTGGTTTTTTCTTCGATCCAATTCCGTATCAAGCGGTTTTCTTAGAGAGTAAATTGTATATCCTGCCTGCAGTCTCAAATCCAGAAAGATCCGATATGAGTATGGGGATGCCTTCTTTCATGGCCTTTTCGAGAGTGTCCTTCGCGGGTTCGCTTCCCTGAACGAGGACAATACCTGCGTGATCTTTGAGAGTTGCGACGGCAACGATATTCTGGTGGACCTGACGGGTAACCCAGAGATCACCTTCCTTGCTGTTTGCCATGACGTCGCTCAGAAGGTCTCCTGTGTAACCTCCCCGCACCTCTGTGTTCAGTTTGTCCTCGCCCGATTTTACCTTAAGGTTTAAGGCTTTGACGATAGATGCTAAATCCACCTCGCTAAGCTCCCTTTCTTCAGCTGTTCAAAGAGCGGTTGTTTGTTTTAATGATCATTTTCAAATATGTGCCTTTACCCACTTCTGATGAGATGAGGAACGTATCGGAAAAACTCTTTATATTGCAAAGGCCCATTCCCGCCCCGAAACCCATTTCTCTTATTTTGTCCGTTGCTGTTGAATATCCCGGTTGCATGGCCAGTTCAATGTCAGCAATACCCTGTCCCTCATCTATTGCCTCTATCAATATGCTCTCGGGAACAACACGAAGTCGGATCATTCCCTTTCTTGCATAAGAGACAATATTGATTTCAGATTCATAAGCGACGAGTGACGCTTTCCTGACCACATCTCTGGAAAGGCCCATTCGTTTCAAAACTGATTTTATATTGCTTGAAACTTCACCTGCGTTGTCAAAGTTACCACCGGTTACAGTGAAAGTTCCTTCGTATATAGGTTTTTCATCCACACGCACAATTATTTGCTGCCAACTTTTTCTATGCAGCCTCTTATCCCTTTCGAATATAAGCGCCCCGAAATTTCAAAAAGTATATACTTCGTTGCAATAATGGGGATGTTCAATTCTTCCGCGAGCTGGAACGTTTCCGGGGAGGGTTTTTTCCCCCGTCCCATAATGATGGCTGCGATATCCAGCACATCTGCCGTTCTCACAACCTGGGGATTGGTCAAACCGGTTATCAGTAAGCTTCCTGATGTGGCAAAAGCTAACACATCGCTCATCAAATCGGCTACAAAAGCAGATTTGACGTCCTTATCCAACTGGTTTTGACCCACAAGAACTTCAGCATCAAGGAGTTCTTTTATCTCACGGAGAGTCAATTTTGTCTTCCCATAATAAATGTTACAAGGTGGATCTCGTGAACATGTCTATGTGAGAGCTTTTGAGGTAATCAGCTGATATTGCGTGTTAATCTTTAAAGCCCGTGATAAGACATTCCCATGAGAATCATGTGCGAATTTTGACGGGAGAGCGCTTACCACATGCAAGGGGCTATGTCAACACAATTTTTAAATTTGCACTTTTTGCCATATCCTTGCGCATTGAAACCGGATGCGTGCAAATTCTCATGACTCAGACCGGCATGAACTATTGCATTTGACCCTGATCATTCCCCTGGTGTTCAAATAATTCTTTTGATTGAGCAGTATTTGTGATAGACAATGCACCCACCGTTAATCCTCACAAGGGGCGGCATGAATAACAAATTATTGGCCAGATTGATCATCCTGTCCTCTGCCTTAGCTGCTGCTGTATTTTTATTCGTCCATTACGATATCTATGTCTATTTTATTGACCGGAAGAAAGCTATAGACCTGGTAACTTCGTTCGGCCCCATGTCGGTTGCCATATTCATATTTCTTCAAATCATTCAGGTTCTGATAGCTCCTTTTCCGGGAGAGGTGACGGGTTTCATCGGGGGGTATCTCTACGGTATTACGTGGGGCACCATTTATTCTACGATCGGGCTCAGCATAGGTTCGTGGTTGGCGTTCATTCTCTCGCGGGCGTTCGGGCTTCCTTTCGTGGAAAAATTTATCAGCCAGAAAATCATCAATCAGTATGATCATTTCATGGAGCACAAGGGGATGCTGGTTTCTTTTCTCCTTTTTCTGATTCCCGGATTCCCCAAAGATGCCCTCTGTTACATCCTCGGGTTGAGTCATATGGATGTGAGGGCTTTTATCGTTATTGCGACTGTAGGGAGACTGTTAGGGACGATTATGCTCTCCATACAGGGAAGTTTTGTGCGCAATAATCAGGACATGGCATTCTTCATCTTTCTCGGTGTATCCGGGATAATATTTCTGGTGGGTTACTTTTTCGGTAAGAGTTGGCTCAAAAAAATAAAGGAAAAACACGATTCACAGAGGAAATTGCATAGCGATTGAGCCTGTGTTAATCTTTGAACGCGTGAAGAGTTTTCCGATAAAAAATATGGATGCCGTTCAGTTATGGTAGTTGAAAGTATTCTCATCATTTCTGTATTTCTGCAAATAGTAGCAGCCTTTTTGGCTTTACGTCTGATTAAAATCACGGATGGCCGCACTGCATGGATTTTAATCGCGTCCGGGCTAGTGCTTATGGCTATGGGGCGATTCATTGATATATTACCATTTCTATCTATTACAATATCTCCTAAAATCATACTTCTTAATGAATGGATTTCTTTTTTCATTTCCATCGTAATGGTTACAGGGGTTGCCTTAATTGCTCCCGTCTTTTACGCAATGAGGCGGTCCGGGATGGCGCTTCGGGAAAGCGAGGAAAAGCTCAAGGAGAGTGAGCAGAGACTGTACAATGTTATAGAAGGTTCCCCCATTCCCGCATTTGTCATCGGGAAGGATCACAGGGTATTGTACTGGAACAGGGCATTGGAAGAACTCACCGGGATAAAAACACATGACGTCATGGGAACGACACAGCAATGGAGGGCATTCTACTCTGAAGAGAGGCCCTGCATGGCGGATCTCCTGGTGGATGGAGCCCTGGGTGACATTCCCAGGTGGTATGAGAGGAGATATATCAAGTCAAAGTTGATTGATGAGGCCTATGAGGCGACGGACTTTTTCCCGGCTCTTGGTGATGAGGGGAAGTGGTTGCGTTTTACTGCCGCGGTGATCAGAGGGTCTTCAGGTGAGGTGGTCGGCGCGATAGAAACTCTTGAGGATGTCACCGAACACAAAAAAACGGAAATGTTCATCCGGGAAAGTGAAGAAAAATATCGATCCCTGGCCACTACCGCCGATTCAATGTACATGATAGACAAAGATTTTAAATATATATTAATGAACGAAAGGCATTTATCAAGATTTGGTCTTCCCCTGGAGGAGGTAATAGGAAGAAATTATGGGGACTTTCATTCCCAAGAGGCTACGAGAGAGTTTGTTGAGATAGTAGAACGCGTGTTTAAAACCGGTGGGTCCGTCCAACATGAATATAGGAGTAAAAGAGATGGCAGGTATTTCCTCCGTACATTCAGTCCCGTTAAGAGTGCGGACGGGGAAGTAATAAAAGCGGTCACGGTGGTTTCAAAGGACATCACGGACCGTAAACAGGTAGAAGAAAAGCTCAAGGAAAGTGAGCAGAGACTGTACAGTGTCATAGAAGGTTCCCCCATTCCCGCATTTGTCATCGGGAAGGATCACAGGGTATTGTACTGGAACAGGGCATTGGAAGAACTCACCGGGATAAAAACACATGACGTCATGGGAACGACACAGCAATGGA
>VGTB01000012.1 GCA_016874835.1 Deltaproteobacteria bacterium
TACGACCCGCGGGAAACGTCATCAATCCGAACACCAGACAGCAGATCGCAAAGGCCATGGCGATCTCCGCACGGGTCCACCCGAATTCCGCATTCAACGGCCGGATGAACACGCTCCATGCATACAGGAGCATACCGCATGTCGTGCTGCTCAATAACCCCAGCAACAAAGGAATCCATCTCGGCATCGCTTTTACTTCTTCCGCCATTAGTTACACCCTCCTTTCAAATAATACAGAATAAAATAATGAAAAAACCTGAGTTATAAATAACCTTTCATTAACCGTCATTGCGAATGACGTGGTGTCAACTGCCCATCCTCATCATAATGTTTCGCAATGATTTCCTTTACCTCATTATTATGCTTGCCTTGTAATCCCTCCTTTCTTTTAAGAATTTAAAGAAATAATACTATTTCTTTATCACTCTCTTCAAAAAGTATCCTTCCCTGTCAATAACATCCCGCAGAAGGTGCAGATCTTCTTCCTTCGGTTCTGCCATTTCCTTGACATCAGGAGGGATAATCAATTCAAACTCGATCAGGTCCTGTATCTGCCACGTTGTGAATCCGGGTCTGACTTCCAGTAGTTTCATCCGCCTGGTCTTTTCGTCGAAACCGAACAGGGCCTGCTGGGTAATCACTCTGTATGGGCCAGAACCCATGACACCGGCCTTTATTCTGTAATCAGGTGATCCGTCGCCGTAACCCACACTCGTGATGAAATCTACTTTTTCGCAGAACCTTTTTTTTTCCAGGGCCATGATGGCAATGGTCCTTCCGCAGTTAGCCGCCATCGCACCGGCACCCCCGCTTCCGGGGAAGCGAATGTCCGGTTTGTTGTAGTAGTCGCCTTCGATGGTGGAGCCGATATTTCCGTACATATCGATCTGGGCGCCGCCGATGAATGCGTAGTCTGCGAATCCCCTCTGTGCCAGTTCGAAAACGGCGCAGAGTCCCTTCAGATAGCACGCCTTGTGGCCCGCTCTGGTGTCTCCCACGGACAGGGGCATTCCGATTTCAAGGATTGGTGCAAGTGATCCGGCTTCATAAATCATGTAGAGGTTCGGGGCATGGGTAAGCTGGGCATGCATTGCCGCAATGATAGGGAGACCCGTTCCCACAAATACGATCTTCTTGTCCTCCAACTGTCTTGAGCCGGTGAAGGAGATCATTTCAAATGCACTGTATTGAGGCATATTGAGTATCTCCTTCTATCATCTGCCCTGTTCGTTACATGGTATAAATAGGCTGGCCACCATCCATTTCCCTCAAATGACGAAGTTTCTTGTGACCCGCCACTTTTTCCAGGAAGTCGTCGTAGGTTTCACAGCCGAATATGTACTCGTCAAAGTACTTCTTTAGGCCGTCCTTCTTACCCGTTTTACTGAAGTCATCGCAGAGCCCTCTGAACATTCTGAGGTGGTCCATATCGAACCAGTAGTATCCGTAGCATGCACCGGGATAGGACCCAAAGGGCTGTTCGATTACTGCATCCACTGCCACGTAGGGAATCTCCGTGAGGTTCGGATATCTTCTGATCGTGTCGGAGGAAATGATCTTTTCAGTGGTCATGATGGTGTATGCAGATGCCATTGATATTTCCGGACATGTGCAGAGAGCGCCGAAAATCCTCGCGTTTCCGTACATGTCCGCGGCGGTTGTGTGGACGATGCCTACATCGGGGTTACAGGATGGAAGGAGGTAAATATTTTCACCGGTGAATGGGCATTCAATCATCTTGCCCCTGTTTACCAGTTCCATGTCAGATCCGCCGTGGTCTCTCACCGGAATGAAGGGGATGCCCATGGCTCCGGCCTTGAATCGGACTGACATGCCGTAATTGGTATAGTCATCCGTCTCGACTATTCTGTTCGTTACCAGATACCTCCACAGGGGTGCTATTCCTATCAGTTCGTAACCCCACCAGGCTAACTCTACGCGTTTAATGGATACTCTGTCTGGATCAAGAAGCATGGCGCCGGCAAGCCATTCCAGGCAGATGGAATTTGATTGAAGCGAAAGGGTGAGATTTCTGGTACCCTTCCTGATGATTTCATGGATAATTGATGCGGGGACCCTGGTGTTCACGAAACCGCCAACGCCAAGGTTTATACCGTCTTTGATATACCTGGTTACCGCTTCCTTCAGGGTCATCCTCTTATCTCGCATACTGTGGTCTTTCTGTTCAGTAATTCTTCTTGTCTGTGTCGCCGTCAGACCCCAGTGCTCAAACGGTATCTCGTCGTATTTCAGTTTTGAGATTGACTTGATTTTAGAACTTACCGGACCTAACATCGCGTTACTGCCTCTGGATAATTTCCCCTGGCGCGTATGTGATCACCTGAGTTGTGCTTGTATTGTTCAGGTTTTTACTTACTGTAAAGATGCTTATTTGCTGGATGTCGTTGCCCATTGAGCAAAAATTTGCTTTACAAAATAAGATACGAATGGCTGTGATCTTTATACTTTGTGAACTTCAGTAGGACCATTCTTTTAATACGTAAGGCAAAAAAAATCGAAACTCGGACAGATCGTGCGTTTAAGATATTGGCAATGTGTATTGTCAATAGTTGCGGTAAAAATAGTCGCAGGTCTTTTACCATCCCCCCTGAGCAGTGTCAACTGTTTTTTTATTTTATTTCTGCTGATTTCTCATATTGAAGGAGTTCAGGTGTGCGAGGTGATTTCTTGTGTTGTAATATAAGGTAAAATTATTTAATAGGAAGCTTCGTGTGGATTCGTAATCCGTCCGGCATGTCGTTGACCCCGGGCATACCCGTGGGGAAGGTTGCGGCATGTGAGACACAAATTCGAATACATGTGCCGGATCGAACTATTGAAACCGTGTGGAGGTTCACATTTCCGGAGAGAGGGCCGTATTGTAGATATGGAAGACGAGAGTACCATCATAGAGAAAATGAAGGCAATCATTCTTGAGAAGGCAAAAGGAATCTCCTCGGAAAAAGTCGTTGAGTATGGCACGAATCCGGATCATTATGGTGTCATAGACAATCCTGACGGTTATGCCTGCGGCAAGGGTGATTGTGGGGAGAATCTGGAGATGTTTCTGAGCGTGAGGGATGGAATGATTGAAAAGGCAAAATTCATTGCCGGCGGGTGTATGTTTACCATCGCCGCGTGTAATGCGGCTGCGAAAATGGCGCAGGGCAGAAAAATCCGGGAGTGTCTCGCGATCAACAGGAGTTCCATACTCACTCACCTGGAAAAGCTACCGGCTGATCACGCTCACTGTGCCCTTCTGGCGGCCCGTCTGTTTCAAAAGGCATTGAGAGACTATATGGCGAAGCGAAGACGTGAATAGCTTTTTTCTGTCTGCAGCCAAAAAAATCAAGGATTATCACTTTACAAAAGCTCCTGCCCTCGATTAAATATAACATCCTGCGTTTTTTCGAAACGCGCGAAACACATGGAAGATGACATAAGGGGAAGGTGAGTCAATATGGCTGCATTGAACATTCCGGATCGCGTATACGATACCGTTATCATCGGTGGAGGTCCTGCGGGGTTCACGGCAGGTCTCTATGCTTCGCGGGCTGGCCTGAAATCCCTTCTGATAGAGGGTGCCTCCACGGTAAGTCAGATTACCGTCACGGATTTTATCGAAAATTACCCCGGCATACCGGAAGGAATCGGCGGATTCGAACTCATTGAGCGATTTAAGAGGCAGGCTGTCCAGTTCGGCCTCGAGACGATTTCCGGTGATGTGGCTGCGGTGGTGAAAAAAAATTGGGGCAGCATTGACGGGTGGGAGATTCTCATGGGGGCACAGTCCTGCGAATCGCTCTCCGTTGTTACCGCAACAGGAGCTTACTGGCGTAAGCTTGGTGTCCCCGGCGAGGACGCTTATGTGGGGAAAGGAGTTTCATACTGTGCGACCTGTGACGGTCCCATTTATAGAAACAGAGAGGTCGTGGTTGTCGGTGGTGGGGACACCGCTGTTCAGGAAGCGCTTTTTCTGACAAATTTTGTGAAGAAAGTCACCATAGTTCACCGCCGCAGCCGCCTGCGGGCGACAAAAATACTTCAGAAAAGAGTTCTGTCGCACAACAAGATAGCATTTGCCTGGGATTGTGTTGTGGAAGAGATATCCGGTGGGGATGTTGTGCAGAAGGTGAAATTGAGAAACGTGAAATCATCTTCTGATTACAGGGAAATACATGCCGATGGAGTCTTTATCTTCATAGGTCTTACTCCCAAGACCGATATTGTCCGTGGTATTGTTGATCTTGACAAGGGAGGATATATCATCGTGGATGCAAACATGCAGACATCGGCGAGGGGAATATTTGCCTGCGGTGATTGTGTCTCGAAGCGTCTCCGACAGGTGATAACCGCATGCGGCGACGGTGCTACCGCCGCTTTTTCCGCCCAGCTCTATGTGGAGGAGGTAAAAGGTGAGTCCTATTAACTGGCAGCGCCTTCCCGAGCATATCAGTCCGAATCTTATCGAAATAGGATCCTTCCAGATTCGCTATTACAGTCTCATGTATATAGTCGCCTTCTTTCTCACTTATGTGCTCGTTTTACACCGGATAAAACGGGAACAATACGACTATTCTGCGGAACTCATTCAGGACTTTTTTATATGGGCCATTATCGGTCTCATCCTGGGGGCCAGATTCGGGTACGTTCTCTTTTATCATTTTGACTATTATGTGAAGCATCCCCTTGAAATCATCCTGCCCTTTGAATTCTCCCGCGGGATGCGGTACGTAGGGATAAGCGGCATGTCTTATCACGGGGGAGCTGCAGGCGTTCTTTTCTCTTCGATCCTGTTCTGCAGAAGATATCAAATCGACTTCTGGCGTTTTGCCGATCTCTTCTGTCCCGCTATTCCGCTTGGTTACACCTTTGGAAGAATCGGCAATTTCATTAACGGCGAGCTCTATGGAAGGGTGACAGAAATGCCGTGGGGTATGTATTTTCCTTTGGATCCGACCCGTCAGCTCCGCCATCCTTCTCAGTTATATGAGGCGTTCTTTGAGGGGATCGTGCTTTTTGTTATGCTCTGGAGTATAAGAAAAAAAAGTCCCTTTGATGGATTCCTTTTTTCTCTGTATCTTGCCGGGTACGGTTTTGTACGTTTTGTCATTGAGTTCTTCAGGGAGCCGGACGCACACCTGGGACTCATGGGGGGTGTCTTGAGTGTGGGGCAGATACTCTGTCTGCTGATGATTCTTGCGGGAGTGTGTGTCTGCATCTTCAGATGGAAGCGCGCAAGGTAAATCCTGTCGGTGGCAATGAAGGACTGAGGAGAAACGATGGGATATAAGCAGGAGCGGGAGGATAAGGTCATGGGTAAAAATCTGGTAATTATCGGCGGTGGGGCAGGGGGTGCATCCGTGGCCGCAGAGGCAAAGCGGAGTGATCCTTCCCTGGCAGTAATGATTGTAGAAAGTGGCGGGTTCGTTTCTGTCGCTGCCTGACCGATGCCGTATTACATCGGCGATGTAATCAAGGAAGAGAGGAAATTGGTTATAAGAACACCGGAAAAGTTCAGAGAAACCGGTGTGGATGTCAGATTGCACGTGATTGCAGAGGAGGTTGACGCGGACAAGGGGGTTGTCCGCCTGTCCGACGGGACGGCTCTTAACTACGATATTCTCGCACTGGGAATGGGGACGAGCCCTTTCGTCCCGAAGATACCGGGTCTTGATTTGGAGGGGGTTTTCACGCTGAAGACGCTCAACGATGCAACGCGGATAAAAGCTTTTATCAAGGATTCACCATGCAGAAAAGCCGTAATCGTGGGGGCAGGTTTTATCGGGATGGAGATGAGCGAAGCATTGAAGACCCGCGGTGTCGATACGCACGTGGTTGATCTGATGCCCCGTCCCGCTGTCAGGTGGGATCCTGAATTTTCGAAAGTAATACTTGAGGAACTGACCCGGCAGGGAGTGGCGTTTTCCCCCAATACGGGAATCGTTGCGATTGACAAGGGCAAGGGATACCGGCTTCACGTCGCTACGGATGACGGTGGGATGGAAGCCGATATGGTTCTGATAGCCATCGGTGTCCGGCCGAATGTGAAACTTGCCGCAGACATGGGATTGCAGATAGGGAAGACAGGGGCAATTCAGGTTGATTTTTCTCAGCGCACATCGAAAGAAGGTATCTATGCCGTAGGGGACTGCTGTGAGGTTTACCATCGAGTCAGCAAGAGGTGGGCTCATGTCCCTCTGGGTGATATTGCAAACAAGCAGGGACGTGTGGCAGGCCGCAATATAGGGGGCGGTTCCATAATCTTTCCGGGAGTGGTCGGTGCCCAGTCGTTCAAGGTGTTTCATTGTGAAGCCGCAGCGACCGGTCTCGATGAAGCGGAAGCTCTGAATTGTGGGTATCATCCCGTGAGTAATATCATCTGGGGGAATGCCATTGCCAGGTCCATGCCCGGGGAAAAGAGGGTGGGAGTGAAACTGGTGGCTGATCGTGCCACGGGGAAACTGCTGGGTGCCCAGGCGGTGGGTACGACAGGAGCAGTAAACAGAATTAATGTCCTTTCCTGTGCACTGTGGTCGGGCATCAGTGTCGATGAAATCGGATATTTCGACTTCGCATACGCTCCCCCGTTCAGTCCGGCCTGGGATCCGATTCACATCGCCGCGCAGGAGTTACTGCGAAAATTGTAAGAAGGCTCGAAGAGCGAACATACCATCATGATGAGAAAACCCCTTAGATCACAACTCAGATTGTGGGAAAAACTCAGTACAGTAAAGTATCGCCGTAGGGAGGGACTCTTTCTGGCGGAAGGTTATAAGGTAGTAAATGAGTTGATGAGCAGCACATGGGAACCCAGGGCAATTATGATCCTGGGGGAAAAAAGATATCAGTGGGATACGTTTTTGTCCACGGTTAATAAATCTGTGGACATTTACGAGCTGTCGAAAAAGGAGTGGAATGTACTGACCCAGGATAAGGAATCGGAAGGAATCATTGCCCTGGTTGCCATGCCCCGGCATATTGATATTATGGAAGCGCTCATTCAGGGGGCAGGGCACATGGTATTGCTGTACCGGATAAATAACCCGAACAATCTCGGAGCGATTCTCCGGACGGTGCACTGGTTCGGGATCGGTACGGTAGTTCTCAGTGCCGGTTCTGTTGATTTTACAAATCCGAAGGTTGTGCGCGCGGCGATGGGGGGCCTTTTTCATCTCTCAGTGGTACAGGACGTCGATTTCGAAAAGGTGCTGCCGAAGATCAGGGAACACTTTTTTTTGGTTGGCAGCAATAACCGGGAAGGAGTGACGCCTCACGCATGCGCTCAAAGAACGGCTCTTTTAATGGGGAGTGAAAGTCATGGTCTGCCCGATACATTGATACGCTTGGCCCATGAGCAGTGGCGCATTCCCGGTGCAGGTAAAGGAGAGTCCCTCAGCCTTCCTCAGGCGGCGGCGATCATGATCTATGAGTGTACGAAACGGGGACACTGATAAGGACCAAGGAGTGAGTGGAGAGGTGAGGAAATGGGATCGTATATACAGGTTGTAACCACGGCGGAAAAGAGGGAAGATGCCGAGAAGATCGCGAGGACGGTTGTAGAAAAGAGGCTCGCCGGCTGTGTCCAGATTCTGGGGCCTGTCACCAGCATCTACTGGTGGAAGGGGAATGTGGAGACGGCGGAAGAGTGGCAGTGTGTGATGAAGAGCAGGAGTGACTTGTACGGAGCGGTTGAAACGGCCATCATATCTGTTCATCCTTATGAAGTGCCGGAGATCATCGCTGTGCCGATAACTGCAGGCAGTCAAAATTATCTGGACTGGCTTCAGGGTGAACTTTTCTGAGAAGATGTTTTCACGACTCGTGCCGTGCGCCTACACATTTACCTTTGTGACCGTTTCGCTTCACGAAGAGTGGTTATGAAAAAACATCTCACTTGATCTTATGCAAGTCAGATTTCCAAATACCTTTCAATGATTATATGACAGTACGGATGTTACTTGCTGGCGATATTGGCGGAACGAAGACGCGTCTTGGAGTATTTTCGCGTGAAAGGGGATTCCGATCACCTCTGGTTGAAGTAGATTTCGTCAGTGCCCGATATCCGGATTTCACTACCATGATAAAGGAATTCCTGGGTAGGATTGATTTTGCCGTGAGAGATGCCTGTTTTGGCGTGGCGGGGCCGGTGATGCACGGTGTTGCGAAGGTCACAAATCTCCCGTGGGTCCTTGATGAAAAAAGGCTTGAGCGGGATTTACGGCTTTCAAGCATCAAATTATTGAATGATCTGGAAGCGCTCGCGTGCGCAGTGCCGCTTCTGGAGGCGAGTGACCTGCACACCCTGAATAAAGGAAGGCCGGTTCCCGGAGGAAACATTGCCATATTGGCGCCCGGCACAGGGCTCGGTGAAGCCTTTCTCACATGGGATGGTAAGCGTTACGTGAGTCATGCGTCGGAAGGGGGTCACGCGGATTTCGCTCCCAATACACCCCTGGAGAGGGAATTGCTGCGTTATCTCCAGGGACGATTCGATCATGTCAGCTATGAGAAGGTCTGTTCGGGTGCAGGCATGCCGAATATTTACCGGTTTCTGAGGGATAGAAAACACTTTGAGGAACCGCCATGGCTGTCCGCAAAGATCACCAGGGAAGAGGATTTTACCCCTGTTATCGTGAGTAACGCCCTCGATAGCCGGAATCAAACCGACCTCTGTGTGAAAACTCTGGATTTATTTGTTTCCGTACTGGGTGCGGAGGCGGGCAATATGGCGCTCAGGGTTTTAGCCGCAAATGGAGTTTACATTGGTGGAGGTATTCCCCGCCGCATAGTTCGATTTCTGGAGAATGATCGTTTTATGAGATCATTCCGGCGTAAGGGGCGCATGTCGAATCTGGTTGCACAAATTCCCGTTTATGTTATTCTCAATCCAGATGTTGCCCTTATGGGTGCGGCGTGGTATGGTTCCCATTACATTCATTCGTAGTATAGTAAGAGAGCTTTGAAAATCTACTCAAAATGTCATTGTGAGGAGCGAAGCGACGTGACAATCTTATGATTAATCAATGGCTTATAAGATTTCTCCCTTCGGTCGAAATGACAAAGTGGGAGTTTTTCAAAGGTCTCAGTAAATAAATGAGAGATACGGAGGCATGAAATGAATGCGAAAGTTTATTTCACAGGTGCGCTGCTCCTTTGTTTCGTGGTTTCCGGGTGTACCATGCTGAGGTATTTTGACGATAGTTCAAGCGAGGAAATAAAGAAATTCGAAATGTCGAAGGATCAGATGTGGAATGAAATGAAGAAACTGAGGCAAGAAAATGAATCATATAAACAGACTCTCGGCAGCAAGAGAGAGGAGATAAATCAGCTCAACAGACAGGTAGCGGATCTGAATAAAGAGGTGGAAAAGATGAAGTCGGAAGTTGAGCGGATGGCGGAAGTGAAGACCAAGGAACCGACGAAGGGGGAGGTGCAGGAGGCCGCGGTCACCGGTCAGATCGCAGCCGTTAAGGAAAAGGAAGTTGCCATAGAAAAACCGGAGGTTAAGGAAGGAGCATCACAGGTTGATGCCGTAAAAAAAGAGGAAGTAGCCGGCAAAGAAACGGCGGTTCCAATGAAAGAGAGGGGTATTGATATCAAAAACCTCAGGGTGAAGGTTCTCAGTGGCACCGGGAAAATGTCGTCCGCACGGGTCATGGCCAAAAAGCTCACCGGAATGGGCTACAGGATTGCGAGTGTCGATATGGCTCCAAGGAAAAATTTTACGACCAATACAGTTTTTTATGCCCCGGACTATCGGAATGAGGCCCGGGATTTGACGGCGCGTCTGGGAGAGAATGCGGTCTGCAAACCATTGACGTGGTCCTCGGTTTTTCATATTATCGTAGTGTCCGTACAGTAGGGTAACCGATCTTAGAAACCATGCAAGAACGGGAGTGGATGGGAGAACATTATCTAGGAGGTTGATTGTCATGAAATACAATGAGATCCAAAAGATGGCAAAGAATATGGGAATTAATACGTTTCAGATGAAGAAGCAGGACATGATTCTGGCGATTCAGCGGGCGGAGAATAATATCGAATGTTTCGGTACCACACGTGTTGAATATTGCGGGGAACTTGCATGTCTCTGGAGACATGACTGTATTTCCATAAATGAGAGCAACAAAAAGTGATTTCTTCCATTCGTATTATAGGTTTTTTTGAGCGGATTTGAATATATTGAGCATATTTATCACTGAGGAAATAAAAGACCTTTTTTCTTGAATGATTGGCAGACTTTCCCGGGCGGCTTTTTCTCCCTCCTTCACAAGATCTATGGCCCGGGAAAAACTTGTCCAGTGCAGGTTCATTACATCTGGTCGAATGACAACATCGGCCTCTGCCAGCTCGTACTTTTCCAGTTTGTCCGAAGTAATTTCACACGCTCTGTAGTAAATGTCTTTGGCTGTCTTGAATTCTTCATCGGTACGTAAGCGCCTGTCGACTGCTACGGCGATTACAATATCGGCTCCTTCTTTTCTCGCGACGTTCACGGGGATGAGGCTTACAATACCACCGTCGGAGAGGAGTTTCTCTCCGTACCGCATTGGTTCTATTGCACCGGGAACGGCGCTGCTTGCCATCACGGCCTGCCGGAGCGATCCATTGGAGAAAACAATTTGATCACCGGTCATCAGATCGGTGGCAATGGCCCGAAAAGGGATGCGGCAGTCCTGAATCTGAATATCCGGAATAAAATAGTTTATCATGGACTGGAGATGATCGGTAGAGAGGATACCGGGTCGGAACAACATCTGGATAAGATAGTACTGATTTTTCAGAAAGCCCTGAACTCTCTCTGTAAGGGTTTCCCCTTCCCGACCAAATGCCTTTGCCATGGACTTGACGGCCGATGACTGGAATTCCTCACTGTTGATA
Source organism: Deltaproteobacteria bacterium (assembly GCA_016874835.1). Classification (GTDB taxonomy): domain Bacteria; phylum Desulfobacterota; class Syntrophia; order Syntrophales; family UBA2185; genus VGTB01. The sequence goes on from VGTB01000012.1 coordinate 10,885, forward strand.
AATTCTTCAACTTTTATTTCCAGCTTATCCGGAGAGAAGCCACAGGCATAGGCCCCACCGACGAGGGCTCCGATACTGGTTCCTGCGATGATGTCGATAGGGATCCCTTCCTTTTCAAAGATCTTCAAGACCCCGATGTGACTGAGCCCCCGGGCTCCCCCGCCTCCGAGGGCGAGCCCTATTTTTTTACGGAATAACCGCTTCATATTGTTACTTTGATTTCCTCACGGGTTTTGATTGCTGCATGAGCTGCTTCGCCCTCAATTTCAGACTTTTTTTTCTTCTGCGCCGTTTACGGTCAATCTCTTTCATCCGTTCGATTTTTTTATGCCTTCCCATGATCCCTCCTTGATTGAGTATGCGATTGCATCAGAGTTGTGAGGAGAATAGGGTAAGATCACGTGTGTGTCAAGCGCTAAGGGTATTTCTGATTTACTCATACCTCAGAGCGTCTATGGGATTGAGGAGAGAGGCTTTATAAGCGGGGTAGAATCCGAAGAATATTCCTACGAGTCCGGAAAATCCGAATGCGAGGAATATGGAGAGAATGGAAACGATGGTGGACCATCCGGCAACGGCTGAGATTATCTTTGATCCGGAAATCCCGGCGACAATCCCGGCAATCCCTCCGATCAGCGACAGGGTAAGCGCCTCAATGATGAATTGCAGTCTGATATCCCAGGTTTTGGCACCGACGGCCATCCGGATTCCGATCTCTCTCGTCCGTTCCGTTACCGAGACCAGCATAATGTTCATGATTCCGATGCCGCCGACCAGGAGCGAGACCGAGGCAATGGCCCCCAAGAGAAGGGTCATCACTTTTGTTGACTGCTCTGCTACCTGCATGATCTGGGTCAGGTTACGCACCGTAAAGTCGTTCTCCTTCTTCGGACCGATACGATGCCTCTGCCGGAGCAGTTCGGTAATTTGTTTCTCCGCTGCATCAAGATCCTCCGTGTTTTTTGCCTTTACCATGATGGTTCTTACCATGCCCGGGAAAGTCGTCCCGAATATTTTTTTCTGTGCGGTGGTAACGGGAATGTAAATGGTGTCGTCCTGATCCTGTCCCTGGGGGGATTGGCCTTTTCTCTCCAGGATGCCAACCACGGAAAAGGGTACCTTCTTTATTCTCACTACCTGGCCCAACGGGTCTATACTCCCGAAGAGGTTCTCGACAACAGTCTGTCCCAGGAGACAGACCTTTGTGGCACTCCTTACATCCTGCTCCGTGAAGGGTCTCCCGGCAGCTAATTGCCAATCCCTGATGTTCAGTATGCTCGGGGTTGTCCCGAAAACCCCTGTCGACCAGTTTTGATTACTGTAAACGATCTGGGCAACGCCATTCAGAATGGGTGCTACATCCTGCACAGCAGGGCATTCCTTCAGGATGGCGTCGGCGTCCTCCTTGGTAAGGGTGGGCTGGGCGCCGAAGCCCATTCTCACACCGCCCGATGTGGTACTACCCGGAAGAATGATTATAAGGTTGCTTCCAATGCTGGCAATCTGTTGTGATATTCTCTCGCTCGCCCCCGTACCAACGGCTAACATGGCAATGACGGCACCCACACCGATGATAATTCCCAGCATGGTGAGTGCTGAACGCATCTTGTTGACCCTGAGGGCACGGAGTGAGATTTTCAATGTCGACGGAATGTTGATCATATCTTTTACCCTGAGAGCGCGATTTTTTCTTCATCGTGTTCATTTCTCTCGTCGCTGATCACACGGCCATCTAAGAAGCGGATGATTCTCCCGCTGTAAGCGGCAATGTCCGGTTCATGGGTGACCAGGACGATCGTGATATGTGATTCCTGATTGAGCCTGACCAGAAGTTCCATGATTTCTATGCTTGTCTTCGTGTCCAGGTTCCCTGTCGGTTCGTCGGCAAGGATAAGGGGTGCGTTGTTTACCAGAGCCCTTGCCATGGCTACCCGTTGCTGCTGTCCGCCGGAGAGCTGGCTCGGGTGGTGGTGTTCCCTTCCTTCCAGTCCCAGGATTTTCAGGGATGCCAGGGCGCGTCTTTTCCTCTCGCTGTAAGGTGTATTGTTGTACAGCATGGGAAGCTCAACGTTTTCAAGGGCTGATGTCCTGGGAAGCAAGTTGAACATCTGAAACACAAAGCCGATTTTCTCGTTTCTTATGGATGCCAGGTCGTCGCGATTCAGTCTCCCGACATCGATCCCATCTAGCAGGTATCGACCGCTTGTCGGCGTATCAAGACAGCCTATGACATTCATGAACGTTGATTTTCCTGAACCGGATGGGCCCATTATGGCAACAAATTCACCCTGTTCAATCTTTACAGACACTCCGTCTAAGGCGTGAACGGCACTCTCGCCCAGTTCGTAGATTTTGGATATATCCTTTGTTTCAATCAGTGCCATGCTTTTTACCTTATGAAGCCTGGTCCGATGGGCGGCGTGCTGCTTTTCTTTCCGCTGCCCGTTTCCTCAACGATTACCTCTTTTCCCTCTTTCAAATCGCCGGAAAGGATTTCTGTATAATTCCCGTCTGTGATACCGATTGCTACGCTTACACGTTCCGGTTTCCTGTTTTCCAGTACCCACACACCGGGACCTTTCTGGGTCTGTCCTTCTTTTCCTCTTTCGGCTGGTCTGTATCTCAGAGCCGCATTCGGTATCCGGAGAACTTCCTTTTTGTCTGACAGGATGATCGAGACGTTGGCCGTCATCCCCGGTTTCAGTTTGAGATCAGGATTGTCCACCTTTACCACCACGTCGTATGTTACCACATTCTGAATTGTGGTAGGGGCATTTCTGACCTCGGCCACCTTTCCTCTAAAAGTTGTATCGGGGTATGCATCAACGGTAAACTCCACCGGTTGATCGACCTTGATTTTTCCGATATCCGCCTCATCAACATTGGTATCGATTTGCATTTTCGTCAGATCCTGGGCAATATTGAAGAGGGTCGGTGTCTGGAAACTTGCGGCTACTGTCTGGCCGACATCGACATTTCTTGAGATGACCGTTCCTTCCACAGGTGAGATGATTTTTGTGTATTTCAGGTTGGTCTCTGCAAAATCAAGGGCCGCCCTGGCCTGTTCAACCTGAGCCTTTGAGGCTGACAGTTGCGCTTTGGCCGATTGATAATTTGTTTCTGACGTGTCTAAGTCGCTTCTGGCAATTAAGTTCCTCGCAAAAAGAACCCTGTTTCTTTCCATGTTTCTCCCGGCATCGACGAGGGCCGCCTCTGATTTTTCGACGTTCGCCTTCGCCAGGAGAAGATTTGCCCGTGCCTGTTCGACCTGGGCGTGAAACGTTGCCGGGTCTATCTGGGCGAGGATTTGTCCCTTTTTTACGGGAGAATTAAAGTCAACGTACAGACTCTTGATGGTTCCCGAAACTTGCGTTCCCACCAGGACCGTAACCACCGCATTCATCGTCCCTGTCGCGGTGACCGTGGCTCTGATATCCCCTTTCGCCACCTTTTCCACTTTGTATTTCGGAGTGTTGTTCCGGTTTCCGATGAACAAAAATGCACCTGCAGCAAGGAGTAACACAACACAGGTGATACCAATGATGATTTTCTTGTTCACGTTCAATTTCATTGCATACCTTACTTCGTACCCATGGCTTTTTCCATACTTGCCTGGGCGATCTTATAGTCATAGAGCGCCGCTATATAGGCCGTTTTGGCATTACTTAATGCAACCAAGGCATCCGTGACCTCTATGGGATTTCCTACTCCGGCCGCATATCTCCCGTTGGCAAGCTCAAGATTTTCATTAGCCTGTCTGACTGTGAGTTCAGTGGTGGAAATACGGTCGCTTGCTTCCCGCAAGTTCAGGTGCGCCTGCTGGACATCGAGATGAATTGTCTGCTTGAGAAACTCTTCGTTTGCCTTAAGGACGTCCAGATTTGCCCTCGCCTCTTCCACCTGGTATTTTGTTAAGAGCCCGCTGAAGAGGGGGAATGTTAACGTCGCCCCTATGTTCCATCCTTTTTCCAGGGGAAAATCCTCACCGCTGAAACCGTAGCTCGCGTTACCTGACAGTGTCGGGAAATACCCCTTTTTTTGCAGATCAATGGTCCGTTCCGCCGCTTCCTTTTTTGTTGAGAGAGAAAGGAGATCGGGCCGGCCGGCGTAGGCGCGTTTAATGGCATCTTCCATGGAGATTTCATATTTTCTAAATATAAAGTCATCGACAATAGTGTACTCCGGTGCCTCCGGAACACCTATGGCATTGTTCAGGTTTACCCGTGCGATCCGGAGAGCATTTTCCATTTTGATGAGGTTCAGCTTGGCGTTGCTTAAATCTACTTCTGCTTTTGTCACGTCAAATTTCGGTTTTACCCCCACCTCGAAAAACCCTTTCGCCCGGTCAAGATGCTGTTTAAATTGCTGAACCGTCTCCTCGGCGACATCCCGATTTCTTTTGGCCTGCAACACAACAAAATACGCCTGCTTGACTCCGAATACAATCTGAATCGAAACATTTTCGAAGTCGGAGCGGGACGAATCCAGATTCAGGCGCTGAATTTTAACCTGCGTTGACGTCTTTTCAAAATCATAGATATTCTGGCTCAATGTCAGATTGCTCTGGTAATCATCGTACGCATCGTTTTTCCTGTAGAGAGTGGTCTGGGCGGGAGAAATTCTGCTGTAATTGGATGACCAATTGATCTGTGGATAATAATTTGCTTTTGCTTGTCCCACTTTGCTTTCGTTGACCTTGAGGATGTTCGTCGCCGCAACGATGCTTGGCTGTTTCTTGAGCGCTGTCTCGATGCATTGTGTGAGGTCGAGGGTGTCCCCTTTTTTTATGAGATCTTCCGCTCCCGCGTGCAAAGGAATGATCAACAATGCGGTAATCAATAGGAGATGACTCTTTTGCATATTTGCTACGTATCCTTTCCGGACGCTCCCTGGAACATGTGTTTTAAATGTGCGGTACATTATCACTAATGTGACGGAAAAGGTAATAAAATTCTTATGTATCGCAAATATGGTAATTATTTTATTCCAATAGGTTACCTCTTTTTGTGCAAAGATTTTTGAGCAAACACTGTGCCAGGCAGGATATGATGCATGTAACATATTTAAATCATCTCAGTATTTAAAAATATCCGGACACCTTGACTTGTATTTTCCCGCTTCCGGGGAATTATGCGGATAAGAAATATCCGATATTGCTATCCTGTTGACTAAAAAATATCCAGACACGCAAGGTTGATTCTAATCTGCTTGTCTTCCCGTTGGGGTTGGTATATAAACTGCGAACCGAGAGGGAATTTTTAAGAGAATCTTGATGTTTGGAGACATGAAATGACGGACCAGAAATTGTTTGAGGACAGGTGCATCAATGCAATACGCTTTCTGGCTGCTGACGCGGTGGAAAAGGCCAGGTCGGGTCACCCTGGTATGCCCATGGGTGCTGCGGCAATGGCATTTACTCTATGGATCAGGCATCTGAAACACAATCCCTTAAATCCCCGCTGGGTCAATCGTGATCGTGTTGTCCTCTCCGCCGGACATGCCTCGATGCTTCTGTACGCAATGCTTCATCTTACCGGTTACGATCTTTCTCTATCCGATCTGGAATCTTTCCGTCAGTGGGGGAGCAAGACACCCGGTCACCCGGAACAAGACTGTGAGTGTGGCGTTGAGGTGACCACGGGACCGCTCGGACAGGGGATCGGCAACGCCGTGGGTATGGCAATCGCGGAAGCACATCTTTCTTCACGTTATAACCGCCCTGGCTACGGGATCATCGACCACTTCACATATGTACTGGCCAGCGATGGTGATCTGATGGAGGGAGTGAGTTCTGAAGCATGTTCGCTGGCAGGTCATCTTGGCCTCGGAAAACTTATCGTTCTCTATGATGATAACCGGATTTCGCTGGCCGGATCGACACTTCTTACGTTCACGGAGGAAGCAGGCAGGAGATTCGCGGCGTACGGATGGCACGTTTTGCATGTGAATGACGGCAATGATGTTGATTCGATTGATCGAGCCCTTAATGAGGCAAAGTTAGAAACAGTCCGTCCCTCCATTATTTTTGTTCGTACCTCTATCGGTTATGGTGCACCCCGAAAAGGGGGAACATTCGAAGCGCATGGCTCACCCCTGGGTGAGGAGGAGTTAAAAGCGGCGAAGATTGCGCTTGGATGGCCAACCGGGCCTGCTTTTTACGTTCCCGAAGAGGTGCTGGTCTTTTTCCGTGAATCCATTGCACGCGGTTGTGAGTGGGAGGCTCACTGGGAGAAGGTATACGAACGTTACCGTGAAGAGTTTCCGGAATCTACCGCTGAATTTGCGCGGAGGATGAAAGGTGAACTCCCGGAAAACTGGGAGGCACTGCTTCCCGTATATCCTGATGGGTCGAAAGATGTGGCAACCCGGAAGGTATCGGAGACGATAATGCAGGTGCTGGCTCCTGTACTGCCGGAACTCATGGGAGGATCTGCGGACCTCAATCCTTCATCCTTTACCTGGCTCAAGGGGTATGGTGATTTCCAGAAGCCCGTGAAACCCTTCGATACTATTCAGGGTACGGTTGGTGGTGAGTGGGGGTACGGGGGTAGAAACATTCACTTCGGCGTGAGGGAACACGCCATGGGTGCCATTTCAGTCGGTATGGCCCTCCACGGCGGATTCATTCCGTTTACGGGGACATTTCTTACTTTCGTGGATTATATGCGGCCGCCCGTACGCCTTTCGGCGCTCATGAAGCTTAGGATTATATTTGTCTTCACCCATGACAGTATCGCCCTTGGAGAAGATGGGCCGACGCATCAACCCATTGAGCAGGTTATGAATCTTCGCGCCGTTCCCGATTTGACGGTTATCCGCCCCTCTGATGCCGGAGAAACGGTGGAGGCATGGCGGGCAGCACTTCTGAATCAAAATGGACCTACGGCCCTCATTCTGACCCGACAGAATGTTCCGGTAATTCCGCGGGCTGAGCTTTCACCGGCGAGCGGTCTTCGCAGAGGAGGTTATGTACTGTGGGAATCTTCTTCCGGTAAGCCTGATATCGTGCTGATCGGTACGGGTTCAGAAGTGATGATGACGCTTGATGCCGGGAAAAAACTTGCAACCGAGGGGTTCCGCGTGAGGGTCGTTTCTCTTCCCAGCTGGGAAATGTTTGATGGCCAGCCGGAAGAGTACCGTAAGTATGTTCTTCCGCCTGACGTGAGGGTAAGGGTTGCGGTGGAAGCAGGCATGAAACTTGGCTGGGAACATTATGTAGGGCTTGATGGCGCGGTTGTGGGGATGGAGACTTTCGGAGCCAGCGCACCGTCAAAGGTGCTCTACGAAAAGTTTGGCATTACCGCTGAACATGTCGCACAGGCTGCGAGAGCATTGATGAAATGAAAGCCTTCCTCCGGTACTTTTCTCAGGATTGCCGCTGTACGCCAGGGTGCTCATTTGGGGAATTGTACACACGGAAATATGAAAGAAACCTTTCTCTTTCTCGGGATCCCATGAGAGGGGAGCCCCCTGATATCCGCACATTCCTGCCTTAGTTAACAAATCATTGAATTTGAATATATTTTGTGGTAATAATTTGTAATACAAGGAGGTGTTGCTATGGGGTCACGTCGACGATCCATCATGAGTCTTTCCCTTTCTCCCGATATTGCCGAGGAATATAAAAACATTGCGAGGTCCGAGGGGAAAACGGTCAGCGGCCTTTTCCGCGATATGTTCAACTTTTACAAACAGGAAAAGCTCATAAAAGAGTTTTATGGCCTGCAGGAGTATGGTGCGGAAAAGGTAAAGAGGTTGAATATCACGGAAGAGGAAATCGAACGGTTGATCTTTGAGGGACGATGAATTGCTGAAAGTCGTTTTTGACACCAACGTGTATATTTCTTCGTTCATCACCAGACAGGGGAGAGCAGAGCAAGCCTGGAAGCTGGCAGTGGAAAGAAAGATTGAGGCGTATACATCCGCAGCCATTTTGACGGAGATGGCACAGAAGCTACGGGAAAAATTTTTCTGGGATGATGAAAAAATCAAATCGGCCGTACGACATATCGGTAAGGGTACGCGGATCGTGAAGCCAAACCGGAAGTTGAGTATTTTAGTTGATGAACCGGACAATCGTATCCTTGAGTGTGCACAGTATGCCGGGGCAGAATTTATTGTTACCGGTGATCGACATCTTCTTCATATGAATGCATTCAGCGGGATTAAAATTATAAGTATTGCGGATTTTCTCAGGGTTATCGAGGGAACCGATTTACCATGAACGTTGTGTCCGTATATCTGCAAAAGATTGAAAAAGACCTCATGGCAGGAAACGCCACTGAGCACACTTACCGTCCCGCCCTGAAAGCCCTCGTCGAATCCTTCGATGAAGATATCAATGCCACCAACGAACCGAAGCGGGAAAGGTGCGGCGCCCCGGATTTCGTTGTCGCCAAAAGCACTGTGCCCATAGGTTACATAGAAGCGAAGGATGTGGGGAAATCCCTGGATCTGATCGAACGGGATGAACAGTTGAAGCGATACCGGGGAGGACTCCACAATTTGATCCTTACAGACTACCTCGAGTTTCGCTGGTATGTGAAAGGAAAACATCGCCTTACGGTTCGACTGGCGCATATTGGAGAAAAAGGCAGATTGAAGGCTGTCAAAGACGGGGCAAATCAACTGATGGAACTTATCCAGGCGTTCCTCCATACCAGGACGGCATTAATCAACAGTCCCAGGGAACTTGCCGTCCGCATGGCGGCGCTGGCGAGCTTCATCCGGGATGCGATTCCAAGGGCTCTTGCTGATGAGGAAGGCGGAGGTTCTCTCCATGAGCAGATGGAAGGTTTCCGCAAAGTCCTCCTTCATGACCTGACGGTGGAGTCTTTCGCCGACATGTACGCCCAGACGATTGCTTATGGACTCTTTGCGGCACGCTGTAATGTGAAAGTGGAAGGGCCGTTCGTCCGGGAGCATGCGGCGTATGAACTTCCTAAAACAAATCCCTTTCTTCGCAAAATGTTCAGTTATATTGCCGGGCCCGACCTGGAGGAACGGCTTGTCTGGATTGCCAACGATCTTACTGCCCTTCTGGATCGTACCGACATGGCGGCTATCCTGCGGGATTTCGGGAAGCGAACCCGCCGGGAAGACCCCGTCGTCCATTTCTATGAAACCTTTCTTGCCGCCTATGATCGAAAGATGCGGGAGGCGCGGGGCGTCTATTACACGCCGGAGCCAGTTGTTTCCTATATCGTTCGCAGCATTGATTACATCTTGAAGCAGGACTTCAAACTGCGAGACGGATTGGCCGACGCAAGTCGGATTAAAATCAAGACGGCGAAGGAAAAGGGGGAGAAGGAAATACACAAGGTTCTTATCCTTGATCCGGCGACAGGAACGGGGACATTCTTACACCAGGTCATCCATCATATCTATGAGCACATCTGCATGAGCGGTCAGAAAGGAGCCTGGGGTGGAAGCAATGGTTACGTGACCCTCCATCTTTTACCAAGGGTCTTCGGATTTGAACTCCTCATGGCGCCTTATACCGTGGCTCATATGAAGCTTGGATTGCAATTGGCCGAATATGGTTATGATTTTAGTACAAATGAACGACTTCGTGTTTATCTCACCAATGCCCTTGAGGAAGTTTTTAGTTTGAAAGACCTACCGCCATTTGCGGAATGGATTGCGAGGGAAGCTAATGCCGCGGGTGAGGTGAAGCAAGACATTCCGGTTATGGTTGTTCTTGGTAATCCCCCCTATTCTGGACATTCAGCTAACAAAGGTAAATGGATCGGAAACCTTCTCAGAGGCATAGAGCCACTAACAGGTAAAAAAACAGACAGTTATTTTGAAGTTGATGGCAATCGTCTTGAGGAAAGAAATCCCAAGTGGCTCAATGACGACTATGTGAAATTCATTCGCTTTGCTCAGTGGCGGATCGATCGGACAGGCTACGGAATACTGGCATTTATTACCAATCACGGCTACCTTGACAATCCAACTTTTCGTGGCATGCGTCAGAGCCTTATGCGGTCCTTTGACGATATCTACGTTCTTGACCTCCACGGCAATTCCAAGAAAAGGGAACGTTGTCCTGATGGATCAAAAGACGAAAATATCTTCGATATTCAGCAGGGCGTGGCAATTGGAATATTTGTGAAGAGGGGAAGCGGCGAGGCAGAAACAGCAACTGTGCGGCACGCTGACTTATGGGGATTACGTGAAGTATATGAAGACACGCGCGACGGAAAGAAACTTGCCGGTGGAAAATACCACTGGCTCTGGGATAATGATATCACCACGACAAAATGGCAGGACGTCGCACCACAATCGCCATCTTACCTCTTTGTAACCCAGGATGTGAACCTGCGAGCAGAGTATGAAAATGGTTGGAAACTGAAGGATATCATGCCTGTCAACAACACAGGTTTAATCACATCAAGAGACAAGTTTGTTTTCGGGTTTTCAAAGGATGAGGTGCTTCGCCGTATACATGATTTTGCCCATTCCTCACTTGACCACGCGAGAGAATTCTATGAGCTTCGTGATGTACGAGAAAGATCGCTTCAGGAATCTCAGAATATTGTATGTGCTCTCCCGGATGTAGGTAAAAAAATCGTCAAATGCCTGTATCGTCCGTTTGATGAGCGATGGTTATTTTATCATCACTCACTTGTGAGATGGCCGGTTTATGATGTAATGGGACATATGGTTTCTGGAGCAAACGTTGGATTAATTACTGCGAGAAGCAATAAGTCGCAGAGTCCTGATCATTTCTTCTGCTCCAAACTCATTATGGAAACTAAGTGTGGTGAGGCAACAACGCAGTCGTGTCTGTTTCCATTATATCTCTATTCTGAGTCTATCAAAGACACGCTTTTTGATAAGCGGAATGTCTCTTCTGATCGTACCCCTTATGATAAAGAAAAAGATAGCAGCCGCTGTTCCAACCTTGCACTGGCATTCATCGAAGACTTCTCTGCAAGGTTGAAGATGATATTCATTCCTGATGGAAAAGGTGATTGTATCAAAACCTTCGGCCCTGAAGATGTCTTTGATTACATGTATGCCGTCTTTCATTCACCAACGTATCGTAATCGCTACGCCGCATTTCTTAAGCTCGACTTTCCCCGCCTCCCTTTAACTTCAAATACTGATCTCTTTCGATCTCTCTGCAATCTGGGGGAAGAACTGGTGGCTCTGCACCTGATGGAAAAGCAGCTATCCCGGATTACAACTTATCCCATTGCCGGGGATAATACTGTCGAGACGGTAAGGTATTCTGAACCAGACCAGGGCGGTGATTCAGGCCGGGTCTGGATCAATAAGACACAATACTTTGAGAAAGTACCGCCGGAGGTGTGGAATTATCATGTGGGAGGTTACCAGGTCTGTCAGAAATGGCTCAAAGACCGCAAGGGCAGGCAGTTGACCTATGACGATATCACCCACTACCAATACATCGTTGCTGCCTTGAAAGAAACCATCCGTCTCATGGAGGAGATCGACCGGGTCATCGATGCAAACGGTGGCTGGCCGTTGAAATGAATAGCGTCAGTGTTTTGGAAAAGATATTTAGGGAGGTTAAAAAATGTCGATTATCACAGGATCTGTGAACCTGGGCTTTTATAGGGATCTGGTTGATTCGGTTGTGGCGGACATGAAACGTAACCAGGTCATGGCGCGCATCTGGGCGAAGGATCACACCGTGTGGAAACAGGAACCCACCGAAATCAGCAATCGTTTAGGGTGGCTCTTCAGCCCGAAAGACATGCGGGGGAAACTGGGAGACATAGCCTCCCTGGTGGAGGCGGTGCGTGCCGAGGGTTATTCTCACGCGCTTTTGCTGGGTATGGGAGGATCGTCTCTGGCCCCTGAGGTCTTTCGCAAAACCTTCGGCGTGGCGCCGGGCTATCTGGATTTGGAAGTACTTGACAGCACCGATCCCGGTGCGGTGATTGCTCATGTCGAGCGGTTAGATGTCAACAAAACGCTCTTCATCGTCTCGACCAAATCGGGGGGTACGGTGGAGACTTTTTCCTTCATGAAATACTTCTATAATGCCGTGGTGAAAGATCTGGGTATTGAAAAAGCGGGGAGACACTTTATTGCGATTACGGACCCGGGCAGCAAACTGGCAGAGCTGGCAGAGATGTGCCACTATCGCAAGATATTCCTCAATGATCCTGATATCGGCGGCCGATATTCAGCTCTTTCGTATTTTGGTCTGGTTCCTGCCGCTCTCGTCGGGATTGACCTCGCGGCCTTTCTCGACCGGACGATATCGGTAGTCGAAAGGGAGTCTGTAATTAATACCACTGATGATTTCTTAAGCGGTTTGTTCTTAGGGGCGGTGCTGGGGGTGCTGGCGAAGGCCGGGAGAAACAAGCTCACATTTGCATTTTCACCTCAACTCTCAAGTTTCGGTGACTGGCTGGAGCAACTCATCGCAGAGAGCACCGGCAAAGAGGGTAAAGGAATTCTGCCGATCGTTGGGGAACCTCTGGGGAGTCCTCATGTATATGGAGATGACCGGCTCTTCGTGTATCTGTACCTTGAGGGAGAAAAGACGTATCACGAAAAAATCTCAGCCGTCGAGAAGGCGGGTCATCCCGTGGTGAGGGTACAAATCAGGGATCCCTACGATCTGGGGGGGCAGTGTTTTCTCTGGGAAGTGGCGACAGCCGTTGCCGGGCACCTGCTGGGTATTAATCCTTTCGACCAGCCGGACGTTGAGGCGGCCAAGGTACTGGCCCGGAAAATGATAACCATGTACATGGAAAAAGGTGAGATTCCTGCGGAAAAACCTTCTCTGTCCGGTAATGGTATTGCCGTATATGGAAGTGTTCAGGCCGGGACTCCTTCGGAAGCGTTGATTGCCTTCATCACGCAGAAAAAACCGGGCGCTTACCTCGCGTTACACGCGTACGTGCAGCCGACTGCCGGGACGGACGCGGCACTGCATGATTTCCGCACCAGGCTGCGGGATCGGTTCCACCTCGCCACATCAGTGGGATACGGCCCCCGCTTTCTGCATTCCACGGGACAGCTCTTCAAAGGAGATGCGGGGAGAGGGCTCTTTATCCAGATCACCGCCGATGATCCGGTGGATACGCCAATTCCCGATGAGATTGGACTTTCCGATTCGTCGGTAACATTCGGTGTTCTTAAATCCGCCCAGGCTTCCGGCGACAGACAGGCCCTAATCAATGCGGGACGGCAGGTTATCCGTTTTCATCTGGGAGCCGACGTAATCGGTGGTCTGAAAATGTTAGCGGGATCCATTTAGGAGAGACTCATATATGAGTGAAAAGCAGGGGGTCGCTGCGGGGAATGCGAATCGCCTGATTCATGAAAAAAGCCCGTATCTGATACAGCACGCTTACAATCCGGTTGACTGGTATCCGTGGTGTGAGGAGGCTTTTGCAAAAGCACGTAGAGAGGACAGACCGGTATTCCTCTCCATTGGATATTCAACCTGCCACTGGTGCCACGTGATGGCCCATGAGTCCTTTGAGGATAACGAAGTAGCCCGGCTCCTTAATGATGCATTCGTCTGCATCAAGGTTGACCGGGAGGAGCGGCCGGATATCGATAAGATTTACATGAGCGCCTGCCAGATGATGACGCGTTCCGGGGGATGGCCTCTTACCGTTGTCATGACGCCTGAGGGGCAGCCCTTTTTCGCAGCAACGTACATTCCCCGGGAGAGCCGGCCGGGAAGAATGGGAATGCTGGAATTGATTCCCAGGATCAAAGAAATGTGGGTAAAGCGCAGTGATGAGGTGAAGAGATCGGCGGCCGAGATTGTTGCTCTTTTACAGCGAACGGGTGAGGAGAAGCAGGCCGGGGAGATCGCGAAGGAAATTCTTGATGATGCATATGAAGAATTGAAAAGCCTTTTTGATGAAAAATATGGCGGCTTCGGCCCCCCTCCCAAGTTCCCGATGCCCCATCAGCTGCTCTTTCTCCTGCGATACTGGAAATGGAAGGGTGAACGGATGGCGCTGGAAATGGTGGTGAGAACACTGAAATCCATGCGCTACGGCGGTATTTACGACCACGTGGGATATGGCTTTCATCGATACAGCACCGATGAGAAGTGGCTGCTCCCCCATTTTGAAAAGATGCTCTACGATCAGGCATTGCTGGCTATGGCGTATACAGAGGCGTACCAGGCCACGAAAGAAGAGTTTTTCAGGAAAACGGCCTGTGAGATTTTCACCTATGTGTTGCGTGATATGAAATCCACTTCGGGAGGGTTCTTCTCTGCCGAAGACGCAGACACTGAGGGAGAGGAGGGGAGATATTATCTCTGGTCACTCGATGAGATTCGGGAGGTTCTGGGAAAAAAGGAAGCAGCATTGGCAGCAGCGGTGTTTCGGGTTAAGGAAGGCGGAAATTTTGTCGATCCTATGACCGGGGAAAATACGAATCGCAACATCCTTCACATGGGAGCGCCTCCAGCCGAACTCGGTCCGAAACTGGGAATTTCGGAAGGATCGCTTCGTCAACGGCTGGCAGCAGTACGGCTGAGGCTGTTTTCTGCCCGTGAGAGTCGGGTTCGTCCCGCAAAGGACAATAAGATATTGGCTGACTGGAACGGCCTCATGATTGCGGCCCTCGCGAAAGCGTCATGGGCCTTTGGAGACGGGGCGTATCTCAAGGCCGCCCGGAATGCCGCCAATTTCATTCTCCGCAGCATGCGCACACCGGAGGGGAAGTTGCTTCACCGGCACAGAGAGGGATCAAGCGGTATCACGGCTCATTTAGACGACTATGCCTTCATGGTATGGGGGTTGATCGAGTGCTATGAGGCGTCTTTTGATGTGACATTTCTCCGGGAGGCTTTGAAACTTCAGGAGATAATGACGCAACATTTCTGGGACAGGGAAGGTGGCGGTTACTTTTTCACACCCGATGACGGAGAGGCTCTTATTATTCGTCAAAAAGAAAGCTATGACGGTGCAGTTCCTTCGGGGAATTCTGTCGCAATATTAAATCTGGTACGTCTTGCGAGACTTACGGGAGATTCCAGCTTAGAGACCAGGGCATTGTCTATCATCCACACTTTTTCCGGAGCCCTCGAACGGATGCCTGCGGGTCATGCTCACCTCATGTCCGGACTGGGTTTTATGACAAACCCGTCACATGAGATCGTGATTGCCGGCAAACCGGGAGCGGAGGATACGGGAGAAATGTTGAGAACACTCGGGAAGTGTTATCTGCCGAACACGGTAGTCCTCCTCCGGCCTGCTCAGGCGAGTCCCTCTGATATAGAAGAAGTCGCCCCGTTTGTGAAGGATCTCAAGCCTCTTCAGGGCAAAGCAACTGCCTATGTCTGTAGTGATTTTACCTGTCATAATCCGGCAACAGACATAAAAGAAATGCTCAAGATACTGCGCGTCAGCTGAGATTCATTTCTTCTTGGAATACATTTTCCTCCCACAACCCCTGTCGTAATTCCTGGAATAATATTCTCGGCCATGGTCAAAGAGGAATGTGGGAACACCCTCACCGGGCAAACCCATTGTCGGGTCGGTGGTTTTTACGGTGCTGGTCTCGCGGTATGTTACCTCCTGCACTGAGATACGGGCGGTAGAAGAAATCAGTTTCGCTTGAGGTATTGAAAAGGGCGGGACTCTCATATAAAATATAGTATAGTAGTTTTAAAAAGGTTGTTTCGAAATCGAGAGGGAGGTGTCATCAGTGAAAAGATGAAAACGTATTTTTCATTTCTCGTATCAATCATCGTACTCACTATTTCCTGCAGCCCTTTTTCTAAAGAGGTCATGCGGCGGGTGGATGAGATAAAACCATTTAGGGAAATACAGAAAGCACCGGAGCTCTATTTAAATAAAACAGTTCTGTGGGGTGGTGTGATTATTGAGACGATGAGCAAGAAAGACGAGGCGCTCATCAAGGTTATACAGACAGATCTGGACATGGGGAAGAGACCTCATGATCTCGATATCTCTGGTGGTCGTTTTCTGGTTCGCTATCCCGGATTTCTTGATCCGGCAATTTATGAGAAAGGGAGAGAAATCACTGTGGTAGGTAAAATCGTGGGAAAAGAATTAATTCCCCTGGGAGAAGTTCAATATGCCTATCCTGTTATCCTGTCAAAAGAAATCTATCTCTGGAGTAAACCCAGTCCATTCATACCTATATTCCCCCCTTCCTGGTACTATTGTCCTTCCCGGTGTTACTGATAGTCAGATACTTTCTTTTTCGCGAAGGGAGCAGATTGTAATCGTTTGTCGTTGAAAGTGTGTCCTTACTATCTGGTATGGATGAAGGATATCCGAACGCATGGTTCAACTTTACCCAGACGTGAAATTCGGGGAATGTGGCGGTGCCGCACTCACAAATCATGCGCATGTTGTGGAGGTAACTACCTGGTCCGGGATGGGAACTGCTTCGATTGGTAGTAAACTTCCGCGGCAAGCAGGAAACCGCCCGTGTACACTTTTTGGATCTTCACGACAGCGTACCTGCCACTGCCCATGATCTCGTTCAGTCGGGATTCCATATCCTTCATCTTCTCATGCCAGTAAAACTTGTCGCTGTACACGAACAGTACGCGGAGGTTATTCCCCTCGCCCGTACTGCCGGCGTCGAAGGTAATCTCACCGGCCATGAGATACCCGGAGAAGTATGAGGTCTTCACGGCAACGACGTTGTGTCGGCCCCCGTTGATTTCCGACGTTAGTCTCACGCGAACCTCCCTCTCCTTTTCCTCGTACCCGTAGTATTCGTACTCGTAGTACCCGTAGCAATAGGATTTCTCGCTGGCGATACGTAACAGACGAAGATTCTGTCCCTCTTCTGTGGTTTTGATGGCCTGGAATATCTGTGTGTACTCCGAATGTCGGTCGGCACCGCAACCGGCAAGAACCAAGCTCACTCCAAGAAAAACCAGAACTGCAATGTTTTTCTTCATTGTCGAACTTCCCATCAAGGGACGGTTTGCCACAAATCCCCGGTGGCAGGGACTATCCATTCTTGGATGGTATCTCATATTAGCATATTTTAAGATTTATGTCGCCTGAAGGGTAGGGGTAGGGAACGGCGCACATCTCTCCCACGAAACAAAGAATAGACCTCTCCCGGAATTTCTTGGGAATTTTAGAGAATTTTCTCATTCATTCTCATTCATTTCGCTTGACATGTATATTGAGTTGGTATTTCATGAAAAAAGGATAACAATAACTGTAAATAAGACCGCGAGAGAAGCACCCCGTACCAGTAATGAATAAAGAACGATGACTTGTCTTGTATTGTGGTATAGGGGTGCGAACCCCGGCCATCCAAACAATATTGATTTCCCGTGAAAACACTGATTCAAAAATTTGGCTGCGCGATCACAGACAGAATTTTTATCGTGATGGTCAATCTGCTCATCCTGCTGATCGCCCTGGCAGCCGTGTTCGATGCATCGAAACTTCTCACCAACCTGACGAATGACTTCAATGAAGTCGAAGCGATGCTGGACGGCATCGGGATTATCTTTGTCGCATACGGGGTCGCCTTGGAAGAACGCGAAACCATGATGAAGATGTTTGACCTTTACCCGTCTTTTCTCTCAGGGCAGCAGGAGTTCATTGATCGTTCCTGCCACCACCATGGTCTATCCCTGCTGCTGGTGGGGCTCGTCATGGAGACAACGGTGGAAATCGTCAAACTGCCTCAACGAATTCTCCATACGGAAGGAAAAGAAGGTGTCATTTTTGGCGTCGGTTTTTTCTTCTGTTTTATCGCAACCATCGTGCTCATACGCCACTGTGTCCTCCTGATCAGACTGCCGAAAAAACTCTCTTCAGAACATCAGGAAGGTTAAGAAAGATGAAGAGAATACACGTCGTTGTTCTTATCAGCGCTCTTCTGATAATCGTCTCCGGATGCGCTACTATTCCCGTAGCGTCATCGGAGGATGATGCTTTGGCAAAAAGGTTTGTAGCCGACCCGGACAGGTCTTTGATCTACCTGTTTCGCAATGAGTATTTTGGCGCTGCTATTCCTATGCAGGTTTCCATTGACGGACAGGTCGCGGGCAGAACTGTCGCGTATTCGTTTTTCAAGTGGGACGTTCCACCCGGTGAGCACGTGATTAAATCTTTCGCTGAAAATGAATCTTCTTTGAGTTTAGTCACCAAACCCGGCAAAGTTTATTTTGTTCGACAAGAGGTTAAAATGGGGGTGTGGTTACCTCGATCACAATTGTATGAAGTCAATGAGCAACAAGGCATGGCGGCAATAAATGAGTGTAAACTGGTGACATCTGATGCGTTTGACGCAGTCAAAAGGTCGCGTCTTGTTGCCGCAGGGAAAATTGAACCACCCGTACCACTGAAAGTTCCCTCATCGCCGGAGAAGAAAGAGGTAGCTTCCCTTCCCGACGGCACGCTTGTTTCCGAACAGCCACCGGGGGCTGGCGGCATTCCGGAGAAGAAGGTACAGCCGGAGAGAGTACGGAAGAGCATACCGCCGAGCGGGTACACGAAGGAATATGCCCCGGTAGTATCCAGCATGATCGGGGGTGCATTTGATGCGGCTTTAGAGAGTGCTGATAAGAATTACCAGAGGTCTCTGGTGAAGGATGGTCCCCAGCAGGACAGGTATTTGAAGCTGTTGGAGAAAGGGAAGACAGCGTTGGTGGCCCGGAAGTATGATCAGAGTATTGCCGACCTCCAGGAGGCGGAGAAGCGGTTTCTCACGATTGAGGGGACAATCAGTATCACGGAGGGATTGGGGTCTTTAGTCACGGACGATACGGTTCAGGAGTATGAACCTGAGGTGCACGAGAAGTTGATGATTCCTCCCTATCTTGTTCTTGCGTATCTGGGCAAGGGGGATTTTGAGGGGGCGAGGGTGGAGAGGAACAAGACGATCAACAAGATTCATCAGTATATTGAGGAGAAGCCGGAGCGGGCCTATTTGGAGAATCCCTTTGCCCGGTTTTTGAGTGCGGTCGTGTATGAAATGGAAGGGAAGTATGATGATGCGAGGATTGAGTATCGCAAGATGAAGCGTGATGATGAAATTGCGCGTCTGGAGAAGAAGAAGGATAAGACGACTGACCTGATCATTTTTACTGGTGTGGGGATGACCCCCCAGAAGTATGAGGAGAAGTGGGGGCCCACCTCTGTACCGGCGGGGCTGGCGACGGTGACGCTCGGTTTTGCCTATGCCGGATATAATGCCATGGAGTCCACTGTGTCTGATTGTACGATCAAGATTGACGGCAAGCCAATGGGGAAGACGAGCATACTGTATGATATTGAGAAGACCATTTTTGAGCAGTATGAGAAGAACAAGTCGGTGATGATCTCCAAGCTGGTGGCCCGGATGACCTCCAAGGCTGCTGCTCAGGTAGGTGCGCAGATGGCGGCGGAGAAGGCGTTGGAGAATATTCCTTTTGCCAGTATGTTTGCGAAGACGATCATTAGTGAGGCCAGCAAGCAGTGGATTGCGGCGGAGCAGGCGGACTTACGGAGTTGGATAACCCTTCCCAGGCAGATACAATACGTGAGGATAGACGGATTAACGCCGGGCGAGCATACGATTGTTGTTGAGTATAACGGCGGCTCCCAGGTTCATAAAGTGACGATGGAGGAGGGGAAAATCCGAGTCGCTTATTTTTCCGTGGCCAGGTAACTGTGTCGCTCCGAGGGAATCACATTTTGAAATAATTGTTATTTTAAACGGGTTTTCATCGGTTCCCAAACCACGTTTCTATTTTCTAGTCATGCCTTACCTCAATACATGACGGTGAATTTTTCGTGACTTTCCTTCCGGTGCGGGTTTTACGTTGCTCCTTAATTGTCCACATGTGCTTTGTATTTCAGAAATTTTCATAATGCAGTAAAAAATATCACGTCAAAAAAATAACCAATGATATATTAAAGAACCGTTGGGCAACATGCGGAAAGGAGGTAGCGCATGGAGGATAGTCAAGAGCTTAAAGGTTGGAGTCCTTATCTCGCCGGGGCATTAACGGGGTTGTTGCTGGTGTTCTCCGTCTGGTTTACGGGAAAGTATGTCGGCGCATCAACGACCTTTGTGCGTTCGGCGGGATTTATAGAAAGGGTATTTGATGCAGATCGTGTAGCAAATCTGGAATATTTTATTAAGGAAGCACCGAAAATTGATTGGCAGTGGATGTTTGTAGTAGGAATATTTTTTGGCTCGCTCATTTCCGCCGTAACTTCAAAAACGTTCAGATGGCAGGCTGTCCCGACCATGTGGGACGAGCGCTTTGGTCCGAACAGAATAAAGCGGGCCATAGCTGCGTTCATTGGGGGGACTATTGCCATGTTTGGAGCCCGTCTTGCTGATGGGTGACCGAGCGGCCATGGGCTGAGCGGTTCGCTCCAGTTGGCCGTAAGCGGGTACGTTGCGTTAATCTGTTTTTTTATCGGCGGTGTTCTTGTTGCGCGAATTCTTTATGGAAGAGGTGGCAGAAATGAATGAGCTCATTTACGGATTTGTTACAGGTATTATTTTCGGTTTCCTCCTGCAAAAGGGACGTGTCATCAGATATGACAAGCAGCTTGGTGCCCTCCGCCTTATTGATATGACGATTGTAAAATTCATGCTTTCCACCATTCTTGTGGCGATGGTAGGAGTGTATCTCCTCAAAGACCTCGGTTTGGTGAAACTCTCTTTGAAATCTACTGTATTAGGAGGCAATATCATCGGCGGGCTCATCTTTGGCATTGGCTGGGGATTTCTTGGTTATTGTCCTGGAACATCGTTGGGCGCCCTTGGTGAAGGAAGATGGGATGCAATCTGGGGTATTGTGGGGATGCTTACCGGCGCAGCTCTGTTTGCCGAAACATATCCCTTTCTTAAAAGTACTGTACTGAAATGGGGAGACTACGGGAAAATTACCATTCCCGGAATACTGGGCGTCAACCACTGGGTTATCATTGTATTGTTTATAATCGGTGGTATCTCGCTTTTCCGGTGGTTTGAAAAACGCAAACTTTAGGTGATTTATATATGATCTCTTGCAGATTCATGGAGAGCTTAAAAAACCGCTGCATCAGATGGTCAAAGGATAGAAAATGATGGCGTGTGTGTATACCTTGGGACCCGCTTTTTAAGGAGATGCCATGAAGAGATTATTGAAACCCCGTTTCTGGAAAGAGGCTGGGTTTTGTGTTTTAGCAGATCACATGTGAATCAACTGAGAAAGAGTATATGTACAGGATAGTTTTTTCATTATCAGAAGTGGTTGGAAAAATTAGAATATTCAAAAAATCCCTGAAATTATTCTTGACGATATTCCGCTACTCAAAAATTACTTTATATTCGGTGAGTGAGATGAATACAGCAAAACAAATAATCCCGCTGAAAATTTTACCTGTTATTTCGATCCTATTTCTTGCCTCTTGTGCAACAACATGGGGCGTCGCAAAAGCTGTCCCCGAGATCTATCTCGTGAAAAGTGATATTACTATGGAGCTGAAAAAAGAGGCATTCGCAATCACAGCCATAGGGGCTTCGCGTGATGGCCGATATCTTATCACTGGTGACAATGGCGGTGCCGTAGGGGGGGAAGGGACCCCAAGAATCAGACTCTGGGATATGATCGAGTTAAAACAGATATTAAGCTTGATAGATTTATCTGGAACGGTAAAGTCTATAGATATTTCGCCGGATGGTAGATATGCAATAGTCGGCGGGATAGCCTATTCCGGGTCTTCAGATAACCCCAAGTACGCTCTCAGCATATGGGACCTAAGTACGGGTAAATTATTCAAAACATTCGAGCGTTCTGAATCAGGCGATGACATCACAAATGTGAGTTTCTCCCAAGATGGAAAATATTTTCTTATCACCACTCTGACCGCTGGTACTGCGCCAAAGACCGATATTCGCATCTTTGATACAAACAAGTGGAGTTTGGTCAAGACCTTGATCCATCCAAAGGAGCCTGGTTACTCTGATTATTTAGTCGCGACATTTTCCCCGGATGGAAAGTATATTCTTTCAGGAGGGCCGGCCTCTATTCTCCGTTTGTGGAATATTGAAAGCGGAAAAGAAATCAAAACATTGATCGGACACAAGCAGAATTTTTATGGAGGAGTGTGTTCGATTGCGTTCTCGCCTGACGGAAAATATGCATTGTCCAGTGGATGGTATGATGAGTATGTAAGACTCTGGGACATAGAGAAAGGCAGTGAAGTCATACGATATTTCTCAACCCGTGAAACAGAACGTTGGTATGGAGCTTATGTGCTTGGCGTTGCTGTTTCTCCTGATTGGAAGAACGCATTAATATTAAGCCATGATTCAAAGCTTTATGATATCAACACCGGACTGCTCATTAAAAGCTTCAGGCATTTATGGAAAGGACTGAAGACAATGGTTGGAGGCTCCGGCGAGGCGGCGTATTGGTGGCCAGTTTCGGGACGATATCATCCGAACGGACAATATATCCTTATGACAATGACAGACGCTGCCGTAAGGATTTATGATGCTAAGACAGGTGATGAAATAGCCGTCCTTATTGGCTTTGAAGACGGAGAATGGTTGGCAATAACAAGCGAGGGTTATTACAACTCCTCAGAGAAAGGAGCACAATATATCAGCATTAAAGTTGGTGAGACTTCTTATAGCGTCGATAGCTTCTATGATGTGTTTTATCGTCCCGATATTGTAATAGCTAAACTCAGGGGAGAAGATATAAAAGGTCTAATAACAATCACGATGAAAGACGCTATAAAAAGTCCTCCTCCTGTTGTAGAGATAAGCCCAATCCCAACAAGCCAGGCATCTTCAAAGACAAAAGTATGTTATCAGGTCAAAAGCACGGGAGGGGGAATTGGCGAGGTCAGGCTCTTCCATAACGGCAAGCTTATCCAGTCAGACGGCTTCTACAAAGAAATCACAAGATCAGCGTCTGACAGGACACAACTGGCATCTCTGAATAGTAATGCGATCTATGCAGACATGCGGAGCGTTTCTGTAAAGAGCATAA
>VGTB01000013.1 GCA_016874835.1 Deltaproteobacteria bacterium
ATGAAATTCCATCCCGGGGTGAATTTTTCACTCTCCGGCGGGGGATCGGGGGAAGGCATCAAGGCCCTTATAGACAAGTCAACGAACATAGCAACCTCATCGAGGGAGATCAAAAAGAACGAGATTGAGCTGGCAAAGAGCAAAGGTGTCAATCCTGTTGCCCATACTGTGGCGATTGATGCAATCGTTCCCATAGTTCATCCGAAAAATAAGGTGAAGGACATGACAATAGATCAGTTGAGCCAGATCTATCAGGGCAAGATTACAAACTGGAAAGAGGTGGGTGGTGACAATCTGACAATCGTTGTTGTCTCCAGGGACAGCAGCTCCGGCACCTTTGAATCATGGGGGCACCTGGTTCTCAATAATGCCAAAGTAACGCCCAAGGCCCAGTTGCAGGCCTCAAACGGGGCAGTCGTACAAACGGTGGCAAAGAATAGATACGCCATAGGCTATATCGGGTTGGGATACCTCAATAAATCGGTGAAGGCCTTAACGGTAAATGGTGTGACCGCCTCTATAGAGACAGCTATTAAAAAAGAGTATCCCATTGCGAGACCGCTGTACATGTACACGAATGGGCAACCAACCGGTGAAGTAGACCGTTACATAAAATTTGTGCTGAGTTCTGCCGGCCAGAAGTTGGTTGCCAGGGAAGGTTTTGTTCCCCTGACGTTGGAGACCAAGAAGAAAGCACCGGGAAAAAAGAAGGGTTGAAGCGGAAGGATGCCTGTAAGACGAGGATACTGGAGATGACGAGACAGCAGAAAGAAATCATCATAAAAGGTCTCTTTGCGATCGTCGCGTTTGTGTCCGTGATGATCCTCACACTGATTGTCGTGTTCCTGTTCCGGGAAGGGATTCCGATTTTTCGGGAAGTCGGTCTTTCTGATTTTCTTTTTGGCAGAGAGTGGTATCCCACATATGATCCCCCTTCCTACGGCATATGGCCTTTGATCATTGGCTCTTTTATCGTGACGATTTTTGCATGCCTCATCGCCGTTCCCCTGGGAATCCTTTCGGCGGTGTACATTTCTGAAATTGCCCCGCCTGCCGTCAGGGAGATTATGAAGTCCATCATCGAACTCCTGGCGGGACTTCCCTCGGTTGTCCTCGGGTTTTTTGGCATGGTTATTGTGGCCCCGTGGCTTCAGGAGACATTTGACCTCCCCACGGGACTGAACATCGTGAATGCCTCGGTTATTCTCGCGCTCATGGCCGTTCCGACGATTTCAAGTATTTCGGAAGATGCGATTTATGCCGTTCCCCAGGAATTCAAGGAGGCGTCGTATGCCCTGGGCGCGACAAAATTTGAGACCATTGTCAGGGTGATTATGCCGGCTGCCTTCTCCGGGATATCGACTGCCGTGATCCTGGGAATGGCAAGAGCTATCGGGGAAACAATGGTGGTATTGATGGTTGCCGGTGGTGCGGCGTCAATCCCGGAAAGTATCTTCGACTCGGTGAGACCAATGCCCGCCAGCATTGCTGCCGAAATGGGGGAGGCCCCATTCGGGAGCGGACATTATCACGCCCTGTTTGCCACCGGTATCGTGTTATTCTTTTTAACCCTCGTTTTTAATCTCATAGCCGATTATATTTCTCATAAGTTCAAGGAAGTAGGATCAGCGACATTATGAAAGGAACCGTCGGATTTCAAGCAGCATCGAGGGCAATACAGCAGTCATCTCCGGATGAGATGAAGAGGAAACTCCCGCGGGGATCTCTCAGGTGGCGCTATCTTAAACAACAGATTTTTTTTACTGTCGTTCGTCTGTCCGCATTGATCATATCTCTTTCCCTTGGTGGTCTGATCCTTTACATCACTGTCCAGGGGCTGCCTGCCATTAACTGGGATTTTCTGACCCTCCCGCCAACGGATTCCATGACGAAGGGGGGGATCATGCCCGCCATTCTGGGGACTCTTTATCTTACCATAGGTGCCATTGCCGTTGCCCTTCCTCTGGGAGTAGCATCGGCGGTCTATCTTGCGGAATATGCGAAACAGGGACGGTTTATCCGACTGGTCAGGATCGGGATCAACTGCCTGGCCGGTGTTCCTTCGGTGGTGTTCGGGTTGTTTGGCCTCGGTTTCTTTGTGGTGTTCCTTCAGTTTGGTTCCTGTATTCTGTCCGGGGCACTCACCCTGGGTGTCCTTATTCTGCCGACCATTATCGGCGCCTCCGAGGAAGCGCTGAAGGCTGTACCGCAGACGTTCCGGGAGGCATCTTTGGCACTGGGAGTTTCCAAGTGGCGAACTATCTATAAGATCGTTTTGCCTCTGGCATTGCCCGGCATACTTACCGGTTCGATCTTGGGTATCGGTCGGGCGGCAGGTGAGACGGCGCCGATCATGTTTACCGCGGCTGCTTTTTTCACTGCCAAGCTTCCCAGTTCCATATTTGATGAAGTCATGGCGCTTCCCTACCACATCTATGTATTGGCTACCGCAGGTACTCAAATCGAACTTACACGGCCCCTTCAGTTCGGAACGGTGCTCGTCCTCGTCGGAGTTGTTCTGGGAATTGATCTGGTGGCAATCGTCATTAGAAGTAATATGAGAAGGCGAAAAAGGTGGTAATGATGGATGATAATCATATCATAGAGCTCAACGGAGTGAATTTCTTTTATGGAGATTTCATGGCCATCAGCGATGTCACGATGGCTTTTGAAAAGAACAGGGTGACGGCATTGATAGGACCTTCCGGATGTGGGAAGTCCACACTGCTGCGGCTTCTTAATCGCATGAACGATCTGATTACGGGGACCAGGATTGAAGGGGAAATACTTTTTGACGGTAAAGACATTTATGCCCCTGAGGTGGATCCTGTGGATGTCCGGAGAAGAATCGGTATGGTTTTTCAGAAGCCCAATCCTTTCCCCAAATCTATATTCAACAATATCACCTATGCACCAAAACTTGCTGGAATTACCGGGAGGAGTGATTTAGAATACCTTGTTGAGGAAAGCCTGAAACAGGCGGTTCTGTGGGATGAGGTGAAGGATATTTTAGATAGGTCGGCCATGACCCTCTCCGGGGGACAGCAGCAGCGCCTCTGCATAGCCAGGGCGCTCGCCATGAAACCGGATGTGCTCCTCATGGATGAGCCGACATCAGCGCTGGATCCTATATCCACAGCGAAAATCGAGGAACTGATAGGTGAGTTGGAGAAAAACCTCGCGATCATCATCGTGACGCATAACATGCAGCAGGCAGCCCGCGTGTCATCAAAAACAGGTTTTCTCTATTTAGGTAGGTTGATAGAGTACAACGTCACGGAAAAGATTTTTACCAATCCGGATATGAAGCAGACGGAAGATTATATTACCGGCAGATTCGGATGATAAAAATGATCACCACGCATATGAAATGGAGATTACAGTATGGCGGAAAAAAGGCATACCAGTACCCACTATGGAAAGGAACTCCGGAATATAAAGGAAGGTCTCATTTATTTAGGGGCGATGGTCGAAAAGGCGATTGAGTGCGCAATAAGAGCCCTTGTGAACCGGGATACGGAACTGGCGCGCAAGGTAATCTGCGATGACGGTGAGATTGACCAGCTGGATGTAAAAATCGAAGAGAAGTGCATTCGCATACTCGCCTTGCGGCAGCCCGCTGCACGGGATCTGAGGTTCATTACAACGGCGATTAAAATCAATGGGCATCTGGAAAGAATCGGAGATATGGCGGTGAATATCGCTGAAAAGGCCATCATCTTGAGCGAGGAACCTCCGATAAAACCCTATATCGATATTCCCAGGATGGCGGAAGTTGCCCGGGGAATGATAAAGGAGAGTCTCGACGCTTTTGTCCATGAAAAGACCAGCCTGGCACAGAAGGTGAGGTCAGATGATGAAATCATTGATAACCTGAACGAACAGGTATTCAGGGAACTCCTTACCTATATGATGGAAGATCCCCGAAAGATACACAGGGCTCTTATCATTATGCAGATTTCCAAAAGTCTGGAACGTATTTCTGATCACGCGGTCGGCATTGCAGATATGGTCGTGTACATGGTGACGGGAAAAATAGTGCGACACGCACCCGTCTGCAAGAATGTGGAGTAATTTGTTGAAGAGTCGCCTGTTTTATAAGGTATTTATAAGCGGCACTGCGATATTGTTAGTGATCGTCGTCGCGTTAGGTCTGCTTTTTGCCCATTATATCAAAAGCGAGCTTGTGGCGGAGGTAAAAGTTGACCTGGTGGCTCAGTCACAAATCATCACCCTGTTATCAAAAAAACAACTTGAAAAGCACCTTTCATCTCTTTCCGATATGTCCAAGTCGCGGATTACCCTTATTGATGAGTCAGGATGGGTTTTGGCTGACTCTGAGAGGAACGTATCAGAGCTGGATAACCACCTGAACCGCCCGGAGGTTCAGGAGGCAAGAATAAAAGGGAAAGGGGAAGCGTTACGGTACAGTCATACCTTAGCTGTGGATATGCTCTACATCGTCTCACCCATCAGGGAAGGATCGAAACTGACGGGTTACGTTCGTTTAGCCCGGCCTCTCTATGCGGTGAAGAGGTCTGTTGATCGACTCTATCGTTTCATATACCAGAGCGTGCTCATTATATTCATTCCCTCTCTGATAATCGCTTTTTTCTTGTCCAGGAAATTAGTATTGCCGATTCAGAAGATCGAGTCTTATACAGAAAAGGCAAGCCGTGGGGAAATGCCGGGAACATTGCTCGTCGAGTCAACTGATGAGATGGGTCGTCTGGCAGAGAATATCAATCGGATGGTGTTGGAGTGTAAGGAAAAAATTGAATTGGCAGACGAGGAGAAAGGAAAACTTGAAGCGGCTTTTTCAAGCATGGTGGAAGGCGTTCTCATTCTCGACAGTCATGACCGTATAGAATTGATAAACAAGTGTTTGAAAGACATCCTTGGTAAATTGTACTCAGACCAGATTATCAACATCACACCCCTTGAGGCTTTCAGGAACGTGGAGCTTCAAAATGCCATCGAGCGATTCAAGAAAACTAAAACGCCAATCGTTCAGCAGATTACCATAGGTGAGGAGAATCCCGTTATCCTGGAGGTAAGTATCTCTGCCGTGAAGGGTCTTCCCGGGGGAGAAGAAAAGACAATGCTGGTTTTTCATGATGTAACGCGACTTAAGAAACTGGAGAAGATACGGGAGGACTTTGTGGCCAATGTGACCCATGAGATCAAAACGCCACTCACAGCAATAATCGGATTCGTGGAAACCCTGCAGGGAGGAGCAATTGATGACAAGGGTGATGCGAAGAAGTTTCTTCAGACCATTTCTGAAAATGCCCGTCGTCTCGACCGTTTGGTTGACGATCTGCTGACGCTCTCCAGCATTGAACTGGGAGAAATGAAGATGCAATTCGAAAAGGTATCCGTAGCTGATATCCTCGGGAGCGTGCTGCCTGTGTTCGAGGTGAAAGCCGTGGAGAAATCCATCGCAATTGACACGAATATTCCCGAAGATCTTCCACCGATTCGGGCAGACAGGGATAAAATGATTCAGGTTCTCCTGAATATTCTCGATAATGCCATGAAATTCACGCCGGATGGAGGACAGATATCAGTCACGGCTTTCCAGGAAACTGGCGCATTTGTCACTGTAAAGATTAGTGATACCGGTGTCGGGATACCGAAAAGCGAGATTTCCAGATTGGGAGAGCGTTTTTACCGGGTAGACAAAACGCGTTCACGGGAAGAGGGAGGTACCGGTCTGGGATTGTCAATTGTGAAACATCTCATGAAGGCACATGAAGGCCGTATTATATTCGATAGCCAGGTTGGTAAAGGTACTTCTGTTTCTCTCTATTTCCCTGTAAGTCAAGGCAAGACGGTATAAGAAACTTACAGCACAGGGGCAGGCTTGAGGCTTGAGGAAAGAAAACCGGGTCTGTCCTCTTTTTTTAAATATTCTCAATGAATGACTTGACATGAGCAAATTTATGTATATTTTATTACCTGATCAATAAGCACATCAATTATCTTTCGAAATCTAAAAAATAGAAATATGAAAGGAGAGGTAAAAACTATGAAAATCAGACCTTTACAGGATCGAGTAATTATCAGGAGGCTCGAGGAGGAACAGAAGACAAAAGGTGGCATTATCATTCCCGATACGGCGAAGGAAAAACCTATCGAGGGAGAGGTCGTTGCGGTCGGTAAGGGTAAAACGGCGGATGACGGGAAATTGATAAAACCGGATGTCAAAGCGGGTGACAGGGTTCTCTTCAGCAAATATGCCGGTACGGAGGTCAAGATAGATGGTGTGGAACATCTGATCATGAGAGAAGACGATATTCTGGGAATCATCGAAAAGTAATAACCTGACTGTAAGGAGGATATAATAGATGGCAGCAAAAATACTTCAATATGATGAAGAAGCAAGGAAATCCATTCTCAAGGGAGTCAATGCCCTTGCTGATGCGGTGAAAGTTACCCTCGGCCCGAAGGGAAGAAATGTCATTCTGGATAAAACGTTCGGTTCACCCACGGTGACGAAAGACGGTGTTACTGTTGCCAAGGAAATCGAACTTGAGGACAAGTTCGAAAACATGGGTGCTCAGATGGTTAAGGAAGTGGCCAGCAAAACGAGTGATGTTGCCGGCGATGGCACCACCACGGCGACAATCCTTGCCCAGGCCATTTTCCGGGAAGGAGCGAAGAGTGTTGCCGCTGGGAGCAACCCCATGGATATTAAGAGGGGTGTCGATAAGGCAGTCGGTGTCGTTGTGGAAGAATTGAAGAAGCTCAGCAAACCGACGAAGGACCAGAAGGAAATCGCTCAGGTAGGGACAATTTCTGCCAATAACGATGAGGCGATCGGAGCCATTATTGCCGAAGCCATGGGGAAAGTCGGGAAAGAGGGTGTTATTACCGTAGAGGAAGCGAAGGGCTTGGAAACGGAACTGGAGATTGTGGAAGGGATGCAGTTCGACAGAGGGTACGTATCACCCTATTTCGTGACCAATGCGGAAAAGATGGAAGTAAACCTGGAGGATTGCTATATCCTCATCAATGAAAAGAAAGTCAACAACATGAAAGATCTCCTCCCCATTCTGGAGCAGATTGCCAAGATGGGCAGACCTCTTCTTATCATCGCCGAAGATATTGAAGGAGAAGCGTTGGCTACC
This sequence comes from Deltaproteobacteria bacterium, assembly GCA_016874835.1. Classification (GTDB taxonomy): domain Bacteria; phylum Desulfobacterota; class Syntrophia; order Syntrophales; family UBA2185; genus VGTB01. The sequence continues at coordinate 7,134 of VGTB01000013.1, forward strand.
CTGGTTGTCAACAAGATTCGCGGCACCTTGAAGGTAGCCGCCGTGAAAGCCCCCGGGTTCGGCGACAGGAGAAAAGCAATGTTGGAAGACATAGCGATACTCACCGGCGGGAAGGTGATTTCGGAGGATATGGGTTCCAAACTGGAGAATACGAGGATAGATGATTTAGGCAGGGCGAAGAGGATAACGATTGATAAAGACAACACGACAATCATTGACGGTGCGGGAGCAAGGGCAGCTCTTGAAGGCAGGGTGAAGCAGATTCGGGCACAGATCGAGGAAACGACATCCGACTATGACAGAGAGAAGCTTCAGGAGAGACTGGCAAAATTGGTCGGAGGTGTCGCGGTGATTAAAGTCGGTGCGGCAACGGAAACGGAGATGAAAGAGAAGAAAGCCCGTGTCGAGGATGCGCTCAATGCAACCCGGGCCGCTGTGGAAGAGGGAATCGTCCCCGGCGGCGGTGTCGCCTATATCCGGACACTGCCGGCACTGGAGAAGATGAAGCTGGAGGGAGATCAGCAGGTAGGTGTCAATATCGTGAAAAAGTCCCTGGAAGAGCCGTTGAAGATGATTGTGATTAATGCCGGTCATGAAGGCAGCATCGCGGTCGAAAAGATCAAAGCAAAGAAAGGTGCCTATGGGTTCAATGCCAGAACGGATGAATATGAAGATCTGATTGAAGCAGGTGTCATCGATCCTACAAAGGTGACCCGCTTTGCTCTCCAGAATGCGGCGAGTGTCGCCTCATTGATGCTCACTACCCAGTGCATGGTGGCGGAAAAACCCGAGGAAAAACCCTCTATGCCGGCCATGCCTCCCGGAGGCGGATACCCCGGCATGGGTATGTAAGGTTTGTAGTGTTATATGAAAATAGAAAGCCCCCTGTTTCTCGGCAGGGGGCTTTTTTATTTACTTCCTCTTGAAAGAGGTTTATTTCTGTGGTAGCTTCACCAATCACTGAATCGAGCGAAATTATTTAATTACATGATGATTTTTTAGAAAGGGCAACATTTAAGGAGAATCAAATGGACTACAGGGATACGTTGAATCTGCCGAAGACCGATTTCCCCATGAAGGCAAATCTTTCCACAAAAGAACCGGAAATTCTCACGATGTGGGAGGACATGAATATATATGAAAAGACACGACAGGTTTCGAAGGGGAGAGAAGTGTACATTCTCCATGACGGACCCCCTTATGCAAACGGGCACATCCACCTTGGTACGGCCCTGAATAAAGTGCTTAAGGATATCGTGATCAAGTCAAAAAATATGCTGGGGTATGACAGTATTTATGTGCCGGGCTGGGACTGTCACGGGCTCCCTATCGAGCATCAGGTTGATAAAGAGCTGGGTGAACGGCAGCACACGATATCTCAATCGGAGAAACGACGATACTGCAGGGCCTACGCAGATAAGTATGTGATTGTTCAGAGGGATGAGTTCAAGCGGCTGGGCGTATTCGGTGAATGGGAGAATCCCTATCTGACAATGGCTTTTGATTATGAAGCATCCACTGTTGAGGAATTCGGGAAACTTTATTTCAACGGCGACGTATACCGGGGGAGAAAACCGGTTTACTGGTGTGCCTCATGTAAGACCGCCCTGGCGGAGGCGGAGGTGGAATACGGTGACCATTCGACACCTTCCATTTATGTAAGGTTTCCGATGGTTTCGGACATATCCCCCATTCGGCCCAAACTTGCGGGGAAAAAGGTAAGTGTGGTGATATGGACCACGACCCCCTGGACGATTCCCCCGAATCAGGCGATCGCACTGCACAATGATTTTGTCTACGTTGCGGTGAAGGTGGACGGCGAGGTCTTGATTTTAGCAAAGGAACTCCTGAACTACTGTATGGATGCCTTTGGATATAAGAAATACGAGATCATCGATGAATTCCCGGGATCGGTGTTGGAAGGGCTTAAGTGCAAACATCCGTTGCTTGATCGAGAGAGTCTCCTCATCTTGGCCTCGTTTGTTACCCTTGAAGCGGGGACGGGATGCGTCCATATCGCACCGGGTCACGGACAGGAAGATTATGAGATCGGGATGGAGTACGGTCTTGATAACTATGCCCCTGTTGATGATGACGGGAAATACACTCCCGATGTGAAATATTTTGCGGGTCAGTTCGTATTTGATGCGAATGAATCGGTAATCAAAAAACTGGATGAGTTTGGTGCCCTTCTCAGCCGTATCGACATCGAGCACTCCTATCCGCACTGCTGGCGGTGCAAGAATCCGATTATCTTCCGGTCAACCGAACAGTGGTTTATCTCCATGGAGAAGAAAGATCTGAGAAAGAAAGCACTGGAGGCGATTGATACTGTGCAGTGGATACCGGCGTGGGGAAGAGACAGGATATACGGGATGATCAAAAGCCGCCCCGACTGGTGCATCTCCCGACAGCGCGTATGGGGGGTCCCCATTACGGTATTTTACTGCATCGGGTGCGGGGCTGATCTCATGACGAAGGAGATTATGACACATGTGGTGACACTGGTGGCTGAACACGGTGCTGATGTATGGTTCGACAGGGAACCGAAAGACCTCATGCCCGAAGGAACCGTGTGCCCTCACTGCCGGGGCAACCAGTTCATGAAAGAGACGAATATTCTTGATGTGTGGTTCGATTCCGGTGTTACCCATGCCGCGGTATTGGAGAAGTGGTCTCATCTTCGTTCTCCCGCCGATATGTATTTAGAAGGAAGCGATCAGCACAGAGGCTGGTTTCATTCTTCCCTTCTGGAGTGCGTGGGAACGAGGGGACGGGCGCCCTACCGGACCGTCCTGACGCACGGTTTCGTCGTGGACGGGGAGGGGAAAAAGATGTCCAAGTCCGTCGGCAATACCATTGAACCTCAGGAGATCATTGATAAGTACGGTGCGGAAATATTAAGACTCTGGGTAGCCGCGGAAGATTATACGCAGGACATAAGAATATCCGAGGAAATTCTTGAACGCCTGGTGGAGGCGTACAGGCGTATCCGTAATACAAGCCGCTATATCCTGGGCAACCTGTATGATTTTGAATATGGAGATATGGTTCCGTATCAGGACATGGAAGAAGTTGACCGGTGGGCCCTCCACAGGCTCCAGGAAATTATTCGCAAGGTAAGGGAAGCATATGATCAGTATCATTTTCATGTCGCCTTTTTTACATTATATAATTTCTGTACCGTTGATCTCAGCGCTCTTTATCTGGATGTTCTCAAGGACAGGCTTTACACCTCTAAGGCTCAATCGAAACAGCGCCGCTCTGCCCAGAGTGCCATGTGCATCATACTTGATGCCATGACGAGGTTGCTCTCACCCATTCTCACATTCACCGCGGAAGAGATATGGCTTTTATTGCCCGCCTACGAGGGAAAAGAACAGAGTGTTCATCTTGCCCGGTTTCCTGAGGTGAATGTCGAGTATGTAAATGCTGATCTCGCCCAGCGCTGGAAAGCCATGATCTCGCTCAAGGGGGAGATCTCAAAAGCCGTTGAAGCTGCGCGAAAGAGTAAAATTGTGGGGCATTCCCTGGATGCCCGTGTGGATATTTCTCCGCCCCCGGATCTCACCTCTTTCGTGGGCGAACATCGTGATGAATTAAGAATCCTGTTGATTATCTCCCAGCTCGCCATCACGAACAGAGAGCAGCTTAAGAATCCGTACGAAAGTACAGAGATTCCCGGTCTGTCAATAGGGGTGTCAAAAGCCCGGGGTCAGAAGTGCTCCCGGTGCTGGATGTTCAGTGAATCGGTAGGGGTGAGTGTCGAGCACCCGGCCATCTGTGATCGATGTCTCGCAAATCTTGACTGACACGTGCTAAGCTGAGCGGGGAAGCGGGGCAATGCGGTGAAAAAAAAGTATAGAGTCCTCGGGATAACGGTGGCAGTGGTGGTGCTGCTGGATTTTGTCACCAAGGCCTTCATCAGCTCGGCAATGGCCCTCCATGAAACATTCCCGGTCATTGGCGGGTTTTTTAATATTACCTACGTCAGGAATCCGGGAGCCGCCTTTGGCTTTCTCTCCGATGCCTCTCCAGGTTTTCGCTCCGTCTTTTTTGTGGCGGTAACCTGTCTGGCAATAATACTCGTCCTCTATTATATCGTCAAAAGTACCGCTGAAGAACCGCGTGTGATATTATCCCTCTCCCTCATTCTGTCGGGAGCTCTGGGGAATCTTGTGGACAGGGTGCGTTTCGGAGAGGTGATTGACTTTATCGATGTCTACATAGGATCGCACCACTGGCCCGCGTTCAATGTGGCGGATTCCGCAATTACAATAGGAGCTTTCCTTCTCCTTATTGAGATGTTCAAACATCGAAAGGATCAGGATTGCGTTCCTCATCGCAATCGCAACGTGAAAGTCTGATTGAAGGGACGAGTTTTCTAAACTGAGTATGATAACGAGATTCTTCTCGAGGTTGCTTACTCCACAGAGGATTTTCATCCTCAGCTTCGCCGCGGTAATATTGACAGGCGCCATCCTCCTCTGGCTTCCTTTTTCGGCAGGCCGTGGCCACATTAGTTTCGTTGATTCCCTTTTCACATCCACGTCGGCAGTGTGTGTAACCGGCCTTACCGTCCTTGATATCGGCAGCGATCTGTCTGTAGCAGGGCAGGTTGTTACCCTGTTTCTCTTTCAGATCGGCGGGCTGGGCATTATCACCTTTTCCGTGGTCCTGTTCGGTCTTATGGGACGGGGCATTTCATTCAAGGGAAGGGATATCGTCCAGACGACATTTCTCCACACCCCGCGAAGGGATTTTTTCGTGATTATGAAATGGGTTCTCATGCTGACGCTCATTATTGAGGCAACGGGAACCCTGTTCTTATTTATCCGGTTCTCCCGGGATTTTTCTCCGGGCTGGGCCTTCTATCATGCACTGTATAACGCCGTTTCCGCCTTCAATAACTGCGGGTATTCACTTTTTCCGGATAGTCTGATGAAATATCAGAGTGACATGGCGGTGAACCTGGTCGTCATGGGTTTAATTTTCCTGGGGGGAATCGGGTTTATTGTCCAGTACGAGATTATTGCGCGCATGAGGGGTTTCCAGAAGAAGCTCTCCATCCACACAAAGATTGTTCTTTTCACCACAACGGGACTGATTATTGTTGGTGCCGCATTCTTTTATCTGTTCGAACTGAATCATATCCTCAAGGATACCCCTGTCAAGACGCAAATTCTCACCTCTCTTTTTCAGTCCATCACACCCAGAACATGCGGTTTTAATACCATTGAAATAGGGCAGTTGACAAACGGAACAATTCTCATGCTCATCGTTCTCATGTTCATCGGCGCATCCCCCGGGTCCACAGGAGGAGGTATTAAAACGACAAGCTTTGCTCTCCTCATGCTGATGATTTTGAACAGATTGAGAGGCAGTGAAGAAGTAAACGTCTTTAACAGAACCATTCCGGGGGAGATTTTAACACGGACAATCGCGATCATCTTTGCATCCGCCTTTTCGGTTATGATCATCACCTCGGTTCTCCTGTTGCTTGGGGGTGCGGGGAACTTCCCCCCTCCCGAGAGCCGTCATTTTTTCGTGGAATATCTTTTTGAAACAGTATCCGCCTTTGGTACGGTGGGACTCTCCATGGGTATAACCCCGAACTTGAGTGCAGGTCAGAAACTGGCCATCACTCTCATGATGTTTGCAGGAAGGGTGGGGCCGCTGACCCTTGCCTTTTCCTGGTATTCAACGAGAAAGGGGATAACTTACGCGGAAGAGTCCGTTATGGTCGGATAAGGAGGTTCAATTATGAAGCGGGTGGTTGTGATTGGATTGGGTATCTTTGGTTCCAATATCGTCAAAGACCTGTATGAAAACGGCTTTGACGTTGTTGCCATCGACAAGAATAAAGACGCAATTCATCGCATAAAGGATTATGCCACCAAGGCAATCGTTGCCGACGGTACCGAGAATGAAGTCATGGAAAATATCGCACTCCAGGAAGATGATGTAGTCATCATTTCCTTCGGGGAAGATCTGGCTGCAAGTACGCTGATTACCCTTCACTTGAAAAAGATGAAGGTAAAGAACATCATAGTGAAGGCACCGAATGAGGAACACAAGCTCATCCTGGAAAAGGTGGGGGCCACGGAGGTCATCATACCGGAGAAAGAAGTTGCCAGCAAGGTCGCGAGAAGCCTCATCTTTCCGGGAGTGCTTGATTGTCTCCCCCTCTCTGAGGGGTATATGATTTTTGAGATCGCACCCCCCAACAGTTTTTTAGGGAAAAGCATCGCCGAACTCCAGTTGAGGAGTAAGTATCATGTGGAAGTAATCGCCGTGCGAGACGTTCTCACAGATCATATCCAGATGGTACCGCCGGCTCACTATGTCATCAAGGACGGGGAGATCCTCGTGGTCATCGCGAAGGAGAAGGATATCCAGAAATTCAAGTAGATTTCTTATGTATATGGAGGCAATATGAGTGTCATCGTTGATTTCTCTCTCTTTCCCATTGGTAAAGAGGAGAGTGTGAGCAGATACGCCTCAAGGGCAGTGAAAATTATCAAAGAGAGCGGTCTCGCATATGAGATAGGCCCCATGGGCACGGCGATTGAAGGAGAGTGGGACGAGGTCATGGGTGTGGTAAAACGCTGCATGGAAGATCTCAGAAAAGACTGTCGCCGGATTTATATGACCATGAAGGTAGATTGCAGGGAAGGGGATACAGGACGGATTCCCAAAAAGGTAAAAGCGGTAGGGGGGTAAACCGTAGGTTTGCCTCCATATATACTATGCCTGTTATTGTAAAACGATTGTAGCATCGACAGCTTTTGGTTCGCTCTCGCTGATGATGAGAGGATTGATATCTATTTCTCTGATGCGGGGATTCATCATGCCGATGTTTCCGAGTCTTACAAGAATTTCCGCTAATGCTTTCCGGTTGACGGGAGTCTCTCCCCTGTAGCCGTCGAGAATCTTCTGGTTTCTGAGTCTTGTGGTGAGATCGAGGGCATCGCGCTCTGTCAGAGGAGCCATTGCAAACACCACATCATTGAATACTTCCGTCATGACCCCTCCTATCCCTAACATGACACATGTGCCGAACTGAGAATCTCTGATCAGCCCCGCGATCAGTTCAACCGATCCCTTCAGATATTTTTGTATCAGCACCTTACCATTGTTGTTCATCTTGTTCATGAGATCGTTGAAGGATGTCAGAACGGTCTGTGTGTCATGTATTCCCAGGCAAATCAATCCGAGTTCGGTTTTATGTGCCGCTTGAGGAAGAAGACCCTTGGCAACGACCGGGAAACCGATCCTGACTGCGATTGCCTCGCATTCGGTGGCATCGTTCACAATATATTCCTCCACGGTGGGGATACCATACGATTTGAGGATGTTCTTGGATAGGTGTTCATCCAGGGGTCCGGAAGAATTTTCCAAGAGATGCGTCAGTTCACGGGAGAGTGTCCCCGCGTCTTCTCTTTGCGAAAGATCCATCTGCATCTCCGGAGGTTTTCTGTGGTGGAAAACAGTAGCCAGACATTCGATGCCACGCGAGAGTTCATCAAATACGGGGATGCCGTGAGCAAGAGCTTCCTTCTTAAACGCGAACGCTTCCTCTCTGTTTCCAAGAAGCCATACGAAGGCGGGTTTCCCCGCAGTATTTGTCTGCTCGGCGAGGTCGGCGATATCCAGTTTGATTCTGATATTCCCCGCGTAGGTATGCACAAACACCGCGTCCACGGAAGGGTCTCTGAGTACGGCCTTTAATGCAGTTGCGTATACGTCAATGTGTGATCCCGCATGTCTTTCCATTGCCGGCCAGAGATCGACGGGATTGGAAACGGGCATCCATTCGGGAAAGAGTCCTTTGAGAGACTCTTTGGTACTGAGAGAAAGCTCGGCAACGGAAAGTCCGTGCTTCTCAATGAAGTCCGAGGATACGATTCCGGCACCGCCACTGAAGGTGAGAATGGCAACACGACCTGGCCGCTCCGGATGCGTTTCCGTTGCTGCGAGAGAACGGCAGATGTCGATCATTTGCTTGAAGTCGGTGGCTTCGATTACCCCGGCCTGTGCGAGGATGCCGGAAATTACGCGCTGATTTCCGGCTAAGGATGCGGTGTGGCTGATTGCGGCCTCCGCTCCTTTTCTGCTCTTACCTCCGTAGAGGAGGACGATGGGCTTGTCACTCCTCCGGCAGAGGTCGGCGAAGAGTCTCCCGTCAGAAAATGATTCAAGGTAGAGACCGACAACCTCCGTATTGGTATCATGAAGAAGGTGGGGCATCAGATCGCATTCATTCACATCTACCTTATTGCCGATGGAACATACCTTGCTGATACCGGTGATGTAGTGATTCATGATGTCGATGAGAAAGCCCGCGGAGAGCAGACCGCTCTGCACCACCAGGGAAATATTTCCCCTGAGAAGTCCGTGCTCCAGCGCCCCCGGCGCCATGAAAGAAAACACATAGCCGCGATAGGCGTCAACGAGGCCCATGCAATTGGGGCCCCACAGGCGGATACCCGATCGAGAGACCATGTTCTTCAGAGATTGTTGAAGAGCAGTTCCGTCAAGTCCCGTTTCCGCGAAGCCTCCTGACTCGATCATCACGCCGGGAACTCCTTTCGCTATGCAGTCCTCTATGGTTGCCGGCACTTTTTTTGCCGGGACGAAAACAATGGCGAGATCGACCCGCTCCGGGATGGAACGCACGGAGTGAAAACAGGTCAATGCCTCAATTTCAGAATACTGAGGATTTACGGGGTATATGCCTCCGGTGTAGCCGGCGATGAGGTTTTTCAGGATGGCATTTCCTCCCTTGAATGGATTTGGAGTCGCTCCGATCACGGCGATTCCCTGAGGGTTGAAAAAGAAGTCCATTATCTGATTCCTCTTTTCTTAAACTTAGGGTCTTATGATGATCACATCGAGATATTTTCTTCCCCATTTTTTTGCTTGTTTTTCATCGGGGAAGAAGATGTCGATATGGTCTCCCTTTATGGCGCTTCCCTTATCATGGACCTCTCCCCATCCATATCCGGGAATGTACATTTTCGTGCCGTACGGGTACCGGCTTATGTCGGCTGCGATAGTTCCTTTCCTGGCCTTTGTACCGTCGGAAGTTATTCCCACTTTTTTCCTCTTCCCCTCGTGTGGTCCGTACGCATACACAGGAGGCATCAGGCAGCACCCGTACTTGTATTTCCAGCCCGTTGATTTCTGACCTGCATCATAGGCGGTAACCAGCATCTTCCGTGTTTCCGGTTTTTTCCCTTTCTCCTTGGGGATGGTGGCGCACCCGTAAATCAGCAGGAGAGCGAGCACGGTGAGAGAAGAGAGAAAAAAAATTTTCTTTCTTTTAGACGATACCATTCTCGCATCCGGTTCCATGGTGTACATTTATGATACAAATGTCATAACGATTTTATTTGCTATCGCATACATTTCAGAAGGAGAGAGTACTCGCATAATCCTTTCCATGTTATTTCATAAGACTCGGAAGGTACAAAGCAATCTGGGGGAAGATGATGAGCAGAAGTGCCGTCATCATTTGGGCCACTAACAGGCGGAGAGTACCGCTGAAAATGATATGGAGAGGAATGTCCCTTGCGACCCCTCCGACAACATAGACATTGATTCCCACCGGCGGTGTAATGACACCCATCTCGGTAACGATCACAATGATTACCCCGAACCATATGGGATCATACCCTAAGGCCGTGACTACGGGGAAAAAAATCGGTATGGTGAGCATAATCATGGCGAGGGAATCCATGAGGCAGCCCATAATAAGATACACAAATATGATCATTCCAATGATGACGTAAGGGGGCACCCGCAGTCCCGATACCCAGTTTCCGATTTCCATGGGAATCGTGGTAACGGCTAAAAAGTGTCCGAAGACCGTTGCACCGGCCACAATCACCATAATCATGCAGGATATCCGGGTCGTTTCCTGAAGGGACTGGATGAATCCCTTCCAGGGCAGCTTCCTGCCGATAAGGGCTATCACCAGCGTACCGAAGGCGCCGATTGCTGCTGCCTCCGTGGGAGTAAAGAACCCGACGAAGAGGCCGCCCATGACCAGGATGAAGAGAAGGAACGTTTCGATTACTCCTGTGAGAGAAGCGAGCTTTTCCTTGAGGGTCGACCTGGGGGCCGGTTCGCATAATCCCGGCTGTAGGCGTGTCCAGATGAAAACGGTAATCACAAACAGCAGGCTGAGGAGAATTCCGGGTAGCACGCCGGCCATGAAGAGCTTCCCCACCGATTGTTCCGTCATGATGCCGTAGATGATAAATATGGTGCTCGGCGGGATGAGGATACCCAGGCTTCCCCCCGCAGCGACCACACCGGTTGCCAGGGCCGGGTCATAGCGGTATTTTTTCATTTCCGGTAGCGCCACGGATGCCATGGTGGCGGCCGTTGCGCTGGTGGAGCCGCAGATGGCGGAGAAACCGGCACATGCCCCGATGGTAGCAATGGCAAGCCCACCCGGCAGGTGACCGAAGAATTTGTTGGCAGCATTGAAGAGTCGCCCGCTTATACCGGAGTGATGGGCAAGCTGACCCATGAGCACAAAAAGAGGAATAACCGTTAAATTGTAGGAACTGAACATGGAGAAAAAATCCCGGGCCATCAGATGTAACGACGAATCCCAGGAAACAAGGTGGGCGAATCCCAGAAATCCGACGATGGCCATGACGAAGCCCACCGGGATTCTCAGGAACATGAGAAGAATAAGGATGATGAAACCAGTTATCCCCGATGTTACCGGCGTCATTTATAGATCACCCTTCTCATGGAGAGTATGAATTCCACCAGAAGCGCGACGCAGAGCATGCCACAACCTATGGAGATGCCATACACAAATGGGTACGTGGGTATCTCGAGTGTAAGGGAAACCTCGCCGCTGCTCTTCAAGTCCGTCGCATAGACCATGCTCTGCCATGCGATCAGGCTGAAGAGAGCGAGGCCGATAAGAGAATTTATCCCCTCGATGAAAAACTGGAGCTGTTTTGGAAGCCTGTCAACCAGCAGTTCTACGGCGATGTGTCCCCGCTCTATTGATGTGTATGCGAGGGCAAAGGAGACAACGGCTGTGCCGATAAAACCGACCAGTTCGTAAGTTCCCGGTATCGGCTGCCAGAAGAGGCGTGACATCACATCGACGCAGGTAAGCATCATCATGATGATTACGGCGGCACACGCGACGTAATTGAAGCCGCCGCTCACCACATCGGTCAATTGTCTCAGTCGGGCCATGGAGGTGTTCTCGTCAGAAATATTTCAGGAATAGACATCCTACTTATATTTCTTGCTGTACTTCCTGATCAGACTTTCTGCTTCTTTTACCATGCTCTGGCCGGGTATGCCTTTTTCTCCTGCCGTCTTCACGTAGTTATCGATGATGGGCTTTACTGCGGCCTTCCAGCGTGCGTTTTCCGCCTTGCTCAGGGGGATAACTTGATTCCCCAGGCCGATACTGAATTTACGTCCCTCCGCGTCCAGCTGATCCCAGGCTTTACCGTGGACGTCTATCCACTCGTTACTTACATCCTCGAAGATTTTCTGGATGTCTTTCGGGAGAGAATCCCATTTCTTCGCATTCATTACTATGAACATGGCCGTGGTGTATCCGATACCGTGGCAGTCCGTCGTGTGTTTGATCACTTCCGCCTGCTTCCAGCCCTTCAACACTTCTATAGGACCGAACGTGCCGTCTACCACGCCTTTCTGAATGGATTCGTATGTATCACCCTGCGGCATGGCAACGGGTACGGCGCCAAGGGCTTCGACAATCTTTGCGCTCAGTCCCGTGGACCTTATCCTCATGCCCTTTAAATCTGCCAGGGATTTAACCGGTTTTTTCGTATGGAGGAGTCCCGGGCCATGGGCATGAATATAGAGAACCTTCACGCCGTCCAGTTCTTTTGGCTTGAATTTCCTGTAGAAGTCGTTTGCCACGCGTGTCGCCACCTTACCGTTGGGATATCCAAGGGGAAGATCGAGCACTTCCATGACGGGGAAGCGTCCCCGGGTGTACGCGAAACATGACATACCGATGTCCGAAATCCCCTTGATCGTGCCGTCATAGCACTGGTCTGCCGGTGTCAGCGTGCCACCGTAAAAAATATTAATCTTTACCTGACCGTTGGAACGCTTTTCGATCTCTTTCGCCCAGGACTCCCCGGCCTTGGCTTGACCGTGAGTTGCCGGGAAGAAGATGCTGTATGTGAGATTTATGGAGCCGGCTTGTGCGTGAGGAATACTCACGGGAATAATGACGGCAATCGTGAATAACATTACTGTAACCATCGCAAATAGTATTCTTTTCATGTCACCCTCCTCTTTTGCTTTGTCTGCAAAGAATTTTCATCAATATTGTGTGAATATCTCTGTGAACGGCCAGCATGCACTGATAACCCTCAATGTGTGCATACTCCTTACAATGGTGATGGTTAATAACATGTGTGTTACCTTGATTGATTATGATGGGGAAAATGATCCTGGTGATACTGAATAGGCCTGCATGCCCGTCCGCTAAGGACGAACAGCAGGCATTAATACACATAGGTATTAGAACTGGGATGAAGGGTAAGCAAATAATTGTATTGATACATAATTCTTGTGTTAATCACTGGATTCTTCTGTAGAATTTACGGTCTTACTCCTATTGTATTCCCCAGTTGCTGTCAAGATTATTTTTTTATTCTTTTTTCTTTGTTTCTTCTTTCAGTTTTTCCAGTTCTTCCCTGTACTGTTCTGCCTGGGCCCTGACTATCTCAATTTCTTCTTTCGCTTTCGCCAGACTTTCTTCCTGCTTCTGCCTTTCTTCCCTGAGCTTATCCTGAATCTCGTCGAAACCGATATAGACGGCAAGGATACCGCCTAACAGCATGAGGATCGGAACTCCACCCTTCACGATTGAAATGAAATCGGACCACCAGATAATGAGACCTAAAAGACCAAACACGATAGCGGCTACGCCACCAATGAGCAATGACATCGTATAACCTCCTTCCCTCTAAGTATTCGTATTGCAGCGGTTATAAAGTAATTGTAAAAGTGCCGTAAAATGCTAATATTTATCACTATTGGACACACACATAACATAAAATGAATATTCAGGCAAGACGAGAGTCTTTACGCAGGAAGTTCTTAAAAATACTGATGGTGAAAATAATGCTTGATTAAAATACATTCTTAAATTAGTCATTTGCAACTACGCACAAAACGTGCTGCGTGAGTGTATAAGGTGTGTGCGCAATGATGGAAATCAATTTTGATAAGGAAAATGGACTTGTGCCGGTGATCGTGCAGGATTGTGAGTCACAAGAGGTACTCATGCTTGCGTATATGAATCGGAGTGCGTGGTTAAAAACGTTGGAAACGGGCAGGGCCACCTATTGGAGCAGATCTCGAAATTCGTTGTGGATAAAAGGTGAAACATCGGGTCATGTCCAGATAGTGAAAGAAATCCTGGTTGATTGTGATTCCGATACGATTCTATTGAAAGTGGAACAGGTGGGAGGAGCCGCATGTCATACCGGTTATAGGTCGTGTTTTTACAGAAGGCTGTCAGGTGATAAAGTCGAGACAGTTGGGGAGATTATATTCAACGCGGAGGATGTATATAAATGAAAAAGCTGAAGTTAGGGATACCCAAAGGGAGCTTGGAGGCCAAGACGATTGACCTCTTCAAAATGGCGGGCTGGCGTATCTCGTATGACGAGAGAAGTTATTTTCCCGATATTGACGATGAGGAGATTGCATGCACGCTCGTGAGGGCCCAGGAAATGTCCCGGTATGTCGAAGATGGAACACTCGATCTGGGGCTCACCGGGAAAGACTGGATTATTGAGAATGAATCGAATATCGTCATTGTTGAGGATTTGGTGTACTCAAAAACATTGGCCCGACAGGCGCGGTGGGTTCTGGTCGTGAGGGAGGATTCACCCGTGCAGACGATAGAAGACATGGAGGGAAAGAGAATATCCACGGAGCTGGTGAAGTTTACAAAGAGGTATTTTGAAGAGCGCAAGATTGGTGTGCATGTTGAATTTTCCTGGGGTGCGACGGAAGCGAAAGTGGTCGAAGGGCTGGTTGATGCGATTGTCGAAGTTACCGAGACCGGAAGAACGATAAAAGCGAATAAATTGAGAATTGTACACGAGTTGATGAAAACCAATGCCCAGTTGATTGCCAACGTGAGTTCCTGGGATGATCCCTGGAAACGAAAGAAGATAGAGCAGATTCGGGTACTGCTTATGGGATCCCTCCAGGCGATGGGCATGGTTGGTTTGAAACTGAACGTGTCCAAGGAGAATTTGGGAAGGGTTGTGCTTCTCCTTCCTTCTCTGAAGGCTCCTACGATTTCGGGGTTGTACTCGGAAGAGTGGTTTGCCGTCGAAACAATAGTAAGTGCGAAGATCGTGCGTGAGTTGATACCGCTGCTCCGTGAGGCCGGAGCAGAAGGGATTATTGAATATCCACTGCACAAAGTTATTTGAAAGGCATGGTCATTATGGCGAGGAAAGTAAAGATACGCAGAAAAACAAAGGAAACGGAGATTCTGGTTCACCTCAACCTTGATGGCAGGGGGGAGAGCAAAATTTCCACATCAATTCACTTTATGGATCACATGCTCACCCTTTTTGCCCGACACAGCCTTGTTGATCTTGAAGTGACAGGCAAAGGGGATACGCATATTGACGATCACCATCTGGTGGAAGATTTGGGGATATGTCTTGGCGATGCGGTGAGGAAAGCTATCGGCCAGAAGGGGGGGATCGAACGTTATGGATCGGCAATAGTTCCCATGGATGAGAGTTTGTGCAGTGTCGTGATAGATATTTCCGGGAGGCCGTATTTGATATACCATGTAGAATTTAAGAGTAGAAAATCCAGTAAATTTGATTTTGCTCTGGTGAAAGAATTCTTCAAATCCTTTTCAGACCATAGCGGAATCACCTTGCACATAAATCTCATTTATGGTAATAACAGCCACCACATAGCGGAGGCGATTTTTAAGGCCTTTGCACTCGCCTTGAGAAGAGCCGTGACCGTTCACGATCGGATAAAAGGCGTCTTGTCCACAAAGGGAAGTTTGTGATCAGCGGTTTCAAAATAATCAAAAAAATTGCCCCACTATTCCTCAGTTTTTTCATTCTTTCCATTGCATGCGGCTGCTCTTATGTGGACGGCGTCACGACTATGCTGAAGGACGATGGCAGGGTAGTGTTTACGCGCATTGCCGTCGTCCCCTTCCAGAGCGTGAGTATGGATGATGCGGCCGTCAAGGCAGTGAGCTGTCCCCTCTGCGGCCTTGTCTTCAGTGCTGAAAGGTTTCCCGGTGGCGCCGAGAAAATGGTAGAGAACGTCTTTGTCGAACGCTTGAGGACACACAGACAATTTATAGTGATACCACCGGAAAGAGTGGGGGGTATTTACGAAAGAGTCGCTGCGGAGTCTCTGAAAGCGGATATGCTGGACATTTTGAAGAAGGTGGGCAGCGAACTTGAGGCAGACGGGATCGTATTCGGCTATGTGTATCGTTACAGGGAGCGCAAGGGGTATGCATACTCGGCAGAGAAGCCCGCATCTGTTGCTTTTGAAATTCACCTGATCAGGGTCAACGACGGTGCTCTGGTGTGGCGGGGTATCTTTGATAAAACCCAGAGCTCTCTTATGGAGAATATTCTTCAGATATCCTCATTTTACAGGGGTCGCGGGCAATGGGTGACCGCGGAGGAACTGATCACGGAAGGGTTGGATGAGGTGATGAAGAAATTTCCGGGTTTGCAATAAGCTTCGTCTGATGATTTGTGTACGGGAGTTCGATGATCTTTCATGTATCTTCCGCGGGGGATTTCATTGAAGGTGCCGTATGGAGGTGAAAAAAGGTGATAATCATCCCTGCGATAGATTTGAAAGATGGCCGGTGTGTTCGGCTCAAGCAGGGGGACTTCAATCGCCTTACCGTATATTCCGACGATCCGCTTCACATTGCCAGGATATGGCAGGACGCGGGGGCAGAGCGCATTCACGTGGTTGATCTCGATGGCTCTCTCACAGGTTCGCCGCGCAATAAAGACACGATCTTGAGGATTGTAAATGGGATCGGCGTACCAATTCAGGTAGGCGGCGGAATACGAAATATGGAGGCCATAGACATCTACATGAAGATGGGTGTAAGCCGGGTTATTCTGGGAACGATGGCACTCAAAGACAGCAACTTCGTCAGGGAAGCATGTGAAATATACAGGAGCAGAATTATTCTCGGTATCGATGCAAATGAGGGAATGGTGGCGGTTCAGGGGTGGACAGAGCAAACCTCAGAATGTGCCGTTGAGGTAGCCAGGCGTTTCGAGGGATTGGGACTTGATGCGATCGTCTATACCGACATCAGCAGGGACGGCATGGAAACAGGTGTGAACATAGAGGCGACTAAGCATTTCGCCCAGTCCGTACACGTGCCGGTAATTGCTTCGGGTGGAGTGTCTGGTGTTGAAGATATTAAAAGACTCCGGGATATCGAAAGGTTTGGTGTCACCGGTGTTATTATCGGGAAAGCCCTGTATTCAGGTGCACTCTCGTTAGAGGAAGCCATAAACCTGTCGAAGGATTGAATAAGATAAGAAAATCTTCACGCATTGTCTTCGTGGGGACTCCACCTCTTTTCTCCGACCACACATGCTGTGTCATTAAAAACTTGCCCATGCGGCTTGCTCCACTACGGTGGCTTAATACCGGGAGACATTTCAAATGGCGTCACAGACGTTTCGATCCGGTGTGGCTGATTTTACGAAGCTGTTCTTTTCAAAGGCGACACTCATGTTGTCTGATTTCTTTAAAAACGGTTCTTTAATGCAGAGGTACCTGTTAGGAGGGAGATGAGAGGTATGGAAGACTGTATTTTCTGCAAGATTGTTGCCGGCAAGATTCCCAGCAGTAAGGTGTATGAAAGTGAGGAAGTACTTGCATTTGACGATATTCATCCAATGGCTCCGGTTCACGTTATCATTATTCCCAAACGTCATATCCCGACCCTGATGGATGTGACGCCCGCGGCTGTGAAAACGGTGGGTGCGTTGATCGTCGCCGTGCAGGAGGTGGCGAGGATTAAGGGTATTGACAAAAAGGGTTTTCGTGTAGTGACGAACTGCAACGAGGATGGGGGGCAGGTTATATTCCACCTTCATATGCATGTCCTCGGAGGAATGAGGTTAAAGGATGAGTTGGCATAACTGAGATCGTGTTGTTGACAAATGTCTAAAGCGATATATTTTAAAGTGAAATGGAAGGTGGCTCAATGGGATTTGACGACAAGTTGAACAGAGAGATGGTGGCGGCGGCAAAGGCACAGAACAAGCTGAGACTTTCTGCAATCCGTTTGATCAAAACGGCACTTCACAACAGAGAGATTGATCTGAAGAGAAAACTGAATGAGACGGAAATCCTGCAGTTGCTTTCGATGATGGTAAAGCAGAGAAAGGACTCTATTGATCAGTTCCGGAAGGGGGGAAGGGAGGATCTCGTTGGGAAAGAGGAGTCGGAGTTAAAAATTATCATGGAATTCATGCCCGAGCAGATGTCGGAAGAGGACATCGCCGGAGAAATTGAAAGGGTGATTCAAAAAGTCGGTGCCGTGGGAATCAAGGACATGGGCAAGGTCATGAAGGATCTTATGCCCAAATTGACCGGAAAGGCAGACGGGAAGGTAGTGGGAGAGATGGTGAAAGCGAGGCTCTCCGGCTGAACTGAACAAGGGGAAATGAGAGTGAAAGGTCATATTTCTCCTGATAAGATCGAAGAAATAAAGAACAGGACCGACATTGCTGATCTTGTTTCAGAGCATGTGACCCTCAAAAAAGCGGGGAGAAACCTTGTCGGACTCTGTCCTTTTCATAAGGAAAAAACACCTTCTTTTACTGTAAATCGTGACAAACAGATATTCTACTGCTTCGGATGTGGTGAAGGAGGTAACGTTGTCACCTTCTTAATGAGGATCAATGATTTGTCATTTCCTGAGGCGGTGAGGCATTTAGCGAAAAAAGCCGGTATCGTCATACCGCAAAGAATCGCGAGTCGTGAAGAAAAAGAGCGATATTCTCTTCAAGGAGAGATTAAAAATGTAAATAGCGTGGCAGCGAATTTTTATTCTCGAAACCTCTTTGCTCCGGGGGGGAAGATTGCCCGTCTTCATCTCCAGAGCAGGGACATTGGGGAAAAAACCCTACGGGAATTTCATCTCGGATTTGCACCGGATGGATGGAGGAACCTCAAGGATTTTTTTGAAAAGGAAAACATCTCCCTGAAATGTGCAGAACAGGCAGGTCTCATAATTCCGAAGGGGAATGGGGGCGGATCATATTACGACCGTTTCCGGGAAAGGTTAATATTCCCCATAGAAGACATAAGCGGCAATGTCATCGCTTTTGGCGGCAGGGCTCTTGGGAGCGGGGAACCAAAGTATCTGAACACCCCGGAATCGCCGGTATACAGTAAGGGAAAAACCCTCTACGGTCTGAACCGGACAAAGGATGATATCCGGAAGTATGGCTCGGTGATTATTGTCGAGGGTTACTTCGATCTCCTTTCTCTCTGGAATGTTGGTATCAGGAATGTGGTTGCTACTCTTGGGACCGCTCTCACGAAAGATCATGTTGATCTGATCAGGCGGTATACGGGAAACGCGGTGGCAGTGTTCGATCCCGACGAGGCGGGTAAAAAGGCCCTGGTGAGGAGTATGGGCCTGTTCCTTTCCGGCAATATCCATGCAAAGGCCGCAATTCTCCCTGAAGGAGATGATCCGGATCAATACGTAAGGAAGTACGGTAAAGAAAAGTTTATGAGGATTATTGATCACGCTCAATCTATGGTTGATTATTATATTGAAAACGTCATTGGAAAGGTAGGAACCCTTGAAGAGAAAAGAGATGCGCTGAGAGAGGCAGTTTCTTTCATTGTCCATATTGAGAATGCGAATGAGAGGGACCTGTTTATAAAAAGGATATCGGAGCGGTTGGGTTTAAATCAGGAGCTTTTAATAAAAGAGGTCAATCGTGCGCTCAAAGTATCGGTCGGAAAGTCGGCAGATGTGCCGGGGGAACGGGATATGCAAATTGACATGGTAGAGTTGAGTATTATTCATATCATGTTAGAATACCCTCATAAGATTCCGGAAATTATCAATGAGAATATCCTTGAGTTGTTTATGAGCGCAAATTTAAGATCACTGGCGGAGAAATTAATAGAATCATTTGAAACAGAGGCTGAGCTTAGTTTTGATACATCACTGTTTATGCAGACCGTCGATAATGAAATTATCAGACGGAAACTTCTTGAAAAAATGATCGATGGGAGTCTTTATGATGAGGAGATCGTTGATCGTGTGGTTAAAGATGCCTTAAAACAAATGAGACGAAAGTGGTATAAAGAAAAACAGAATATTTTGACCGCTAAGATGCGCAAAGCAGAGGAAAGTGGTGATCACGAACTGTGTAACGTACTGGCGAGAGAAAAGGAGAAACTGAAGAGATAAGGAGAAACAGTATCGACAAATATAGTATAAAGAAGTTGTTTGAACAAGCAACGGGGAGATCCTGATATGGCAAAGGAAATGGATTCAGAAAATTTCAAAAAGTTAATATCGTTGGGCGAATCAAAGGGCTTTTTGACGTACGACGATGTAAATGATTTGTTGCCGTCCGACATCGTATCTTCCGATCAGATCGATGATATCATCATGCTCTTCGGTGAGAAGAATATAGATATTATCGATACTGATAAGGGGGAGAAGCTTGTCGTAAAAAAAGTAACCGATGAAAGAATCGATACAAAAGAAGAAGATATCCTCGATTTGATGGCAACCGTCGGCAAGACAGGCGATCCTGTCAAGATGTACCTCCGCGAGATGGGATTAGTGTCGTTGCTCTCCAGGGAAGGGGAGGTTGAGATTGCGAAGAAGATAGAAGAGGGTGAAAGAGAGGTTATGGATTCCATCTTCGGTTTGGCGTGTTCCATCAAGGATGTGGTGGAGGTAGGAGCAAAACTGAAGAGCAACGAGCTCCGCATAAAGAATGTGGTGGCGAATCTTGAGGATGAAGACGGTTTTGTTGAAGAAGACATGCACCGGGAAAGGGTTCTGAAGCTGATCAACAGAATTACTGCATTGGACAGGAAAAATGATGCACTGAAACAGCAACTGAAAATGAAGAGAATCAGCAAGCAGCGGAAAGGTCTGATTGAACTTGAGCTCGAAAAAAACACAAAAAGAATTATACGGTTATGCAAGCAGGTTAAATTCAGCAAAAAGCAGATAGAAAGGATGCTCCTGCGATTAAAGCTCCATGTAATGGAAGGGCAGCGGGCGGAAAATGAGATAAGACAGTGTAGGGAACGACTCGGAATGTCTTTAACGGAAATGGAAAAAGTGTGGGAACGTGTAAGAAAAATGTCTGACAGGGCTGTTGACAGGCGAACCAAGATGACTGTGGAGAAGTTAAAGGAAATGGAAGCCGTCGTCAAGAGGGCCAGAAAGAGAATCACGGCAATTGGACATGAAACGGGGTTACCCTTCAGTGTCTTGAAAAAGGTCGTCAATGCCATCGAAAAGGGGGAGAGAAAGGCGGATAGAGCGAAGAGAAAGCTGGTTGAGGCAAATTTAAGACTTGTGGTGAGTATTGCAAAAAAATATACAAGCAGAGGATTGCAATTCCTTGATTTGATTCAGGAAGGGAATATCGGCCTGATGAAGGCCGTTGATAAGTTTGAATATCAGCGGGGATACAAGTTCTCTACGTATGCCACATGGTGGATCAGGCAGGCCATCACGCGTGCGATTGCTGATCAGGCGCGAACCATCCGCATCCCGGTCCACATGATTGAAACGATAAATAAACTCATCCGGACATCCCGGTATCTGGTGCAAGAGCTGGGAAGAGAACCCAATCCTGAAGAGATTGCGAACAAAATGGAGTACCCGCTGGAGAAGGTAAGAAAAGTCCTCAAGATTGCCAAGGAACCCATATCTCTTGAAACTCCGATCGGCGAAGAGGAAGACAGCCATTTAGGGGATTTTATCGTTGATAAAAAGATAATGTCTCCTTCGGATGCAACAATAAGTATGAATCTGGCAGAGCAGACAAGGAAGATTCTGTCAACACTTACACCGAGGGAAGAGAAGGTCCTCAGAATGCGTTTTGGAATCAGTGAACGTATAGATTATTCTTCAGAGAGAGAAAAGGATTATCTGCAGCTCAACAGGGAACGGAATAGACAGATGGAAACGACCGCTGTGAGAAAACTGAGGAACCCTTCGAGGAGAAAAGTATTCAAACCGGCAATGAAATAACTGTTGACAAATATTGACCGTGAGTATAACAAATCTCATTTTCAACCGGACAGGAAAAATGTTACCGAAATAAGGTGAGGGCCCATAGCTCAATTGGAAGAGCCACCGGCTCATAACCGGAAGGTCCCTGGTTCGAACCCAGGTGGGCCCACCAGATATCTTGGGAACTCTGAAGTTATGATCTTGCCAAGAGCACAAAGTGGAACAAGTAACACACTGATTTCCTTCACGATTAATGCACCAGACTCTGGTGCATTTTTTTTGTTTACATGAACGAAAGGAAAAATCGTTGAAAGAGCAATTGTTATTATTGATCAACCTTCAGAAACTGGATCTGGCCATAAGCAGGATAAACATCAAAAAAAAGGAATTGCCGGAAAAAATGGCAAAAATGGATGAGGACTTAGCGGTATTCACGACGGGTCTGGAAGCAAGTAGAAAGAGGCTTGATGAGTTGAATAAGCGCCATGCCGAAAAGGATGATAAGCTCAGAAAAAATATCGAGGCACTGAAAAAAACAAAGAATCGCCTGTTTGAGGTGAAGACAAACAAAGAGTATCAGGCGATACTGAAAGAGATTGAGCAAATCGAAAAGAAAAACAGCGAGACAGAGGATGAAATCATAGCTGCACTTGAAGAGATGGATCAGGCAAAGGTTGCGCTGAAGCTGAGAGAAAAAGAGTATGAATCATACAGGTCAAAGTACGACGATGAAAGGGGAAAAATAGAGGGGGAACTCAAAAATCTCGATGTGGAACTCTTGGATTGTCAGCAGCGAAGCGCTGATTTCAGGAAGAAGGTTCGAACTGAGCTTCTCAGGAGATACGAAACGATTAAAGGCATCAACAATGGCCTGGCAGTGATATCTGTATGGAAAGAGGTCTGTGACGGTTGCCACATGAATATCCCGCCTCAATTATATATTGAATTGCAAAAATCCGAGGAATTACTATCCTGCCCGAACTGTCACCGAATCATGTACTGGTACGACAGGGGAAAAAATGGTGCCTGAAGAAATTCTGCATCTTTACACCGATGGGGCATGCCGGGGAAATCCCGGCCATGGTGGTGCCGGATTCGTCCTGACGGACGGATACGGGAACGTTGTGGAAAAGGGGGGCAGGTATCTGGGCATATGCACGAATAACGTGGCGGAGTACCGGGCACTGATCCTGGGACTCGGGGCAGCGGTCAGGCACCCCTGTCACCAGCTTCTAATCCACCTCGACTCGGAGCTTCTGGTGAACCAGATAAAAGGGACCTACCGTGTAAAGAATCCGAACTTGAAACCGCTTATGGAGGAAGTAAGAAACCTCTTTTCCCGGATTGGAAATTATACCGTTGAGCATGTACCCCGTCTTCAAAACACACTTGCCGACGGACTTGCCAATGAGGCTATTAACAGGGTTCTCGCTCGGAAAAATCACGTGGCGTAATAAACACTCAATGTCGATGATGTCATGCCCAAAGCATCCATCCCGAAGGGCTTTAGGGTTGAAGATGTGGTTATAATGTTGTATGATACCTCAAAAGTGTCGGAGTAGGTCAGATGGTCGCTGGCCCGGATTTCGGGCTGGAGGAAAGTCCGAGCTCCACAGGGCGGGATGGTCGCTAACGGCGACTGGGGGTGACCCTAAGGAAAGTGCCACAGAAAATATACCGCCCGCTTCCCGCGGGTAAGGGTGAAAAGGCGAGGTAAGAGCTCACCAGTTTCCCGGGTGACCGGGAAAGCTTGGCAAACCCCATCCGGAGCAAGACCGAATAGGAGGACATTGAGAGTGGCCCGCTCGACGTTCTCGGGTAGTGTCGCTTGAGGCAGCAGGCAACTGTTGTCCCAGAGGAATGATCATCACCGTCTTACGGGTAACCGGAAGGCGGTACAGAACTCGGCTTACGATCTACTCTGACACCTTCCTGATTCCATCCCTTGCCGAAATCGTACATCCATGAAGCGTTGTATTCTATATTTAATAATAATCCTTAGCTTTGCAGGGCGTGGTTATGCCTACGATGTCAGGCTTGCCATGGAGGAGGCAGACACATATCTGCGAAACGGACAGTACCTGGAGGCAGTGGGATCCTATCAGAGTGTTTCAGATCTTTCTGATGAGCCTGATGCGAGAGCGCGGGCGATTCTCAGAATAGGGGATATTTACAGCTACTTCCTGAATAATTATGACCGGGCCCTCCAGAAATATACCGTTGTGATAAAGGATTATGGAAACAGCGAGTATGCCGCGAACGCCTATTTTAATTCCGGCATGATCCTTTATGAGAGGAACCGGTACAAGGAAGCTTTGAGTCAG
The DNA here is from genome assembly GCA_016874835.1 of Deltaproteobacteria bacterium. Taxonomy (GTDB): domain Bacteria; phylum Desulfobacterota; class Syntrophia; order Syntrophales; family UBA2185; genus VGTB01. The sequence goes on from VGTB01000013.1 coordinate 30,765, forward strand.
TTCAAAACATACCTGAGAAAATACCCTTCCGGTGACCGGCGGGATACCGCGGAATTCATGGTGGAAACATGTTCCAGACCGCCTCCTGTGACGAAGAAGACGGTACCCGCATACAAGGTGCCAGTCGATGAAGAGATCAGAGTGCTCATTATGTCGGGTGCCCGCCGGGTTGTGGTAAACGCTCCCTCACCGTTCGACATCAAGGATAGTGAAGAGAAGTCGCATCTTGCCGGAGTGCGGAGCGCCACCCTGGACGTTGCGGAGGGAAAAATCAGGATGAACGGTACACCTGTATCCCCTCAGGACGTAATTGTGATTGCTCCGCCGGAGGGGTATATGTTGAGTGTAAACGGAACTCCCTATAGGGGAAAGCTGAGAATACAGAAAAATGCCGGAAACAGTCTGAATGTTATTAACGTATTATCTATAGAGGCGTATCTCTACGGCGTCGTGCCGAAAGAAATGTCTCCCCGGTGGCCTGACGAGGCGCTGAAAGCACAGGCCGTTGCTGCAAGAACCTACGGTCTCTATCAGAAGTCAAAAAACAGGGATAAAGAATATGACGTTTTGGCTACCACTTCGTCCCAGGTCTATGGAGGTGCGGCCGGAGAAACCGAGCGGTCCAACCGGGCTGTTGAGCAGACACGGGGGATGGTGCTCCTCTATGGCGGTCAGCTGGTGCTGTCGTATTTCCATGCGAACAGCGGTGGTATGACGGAGGATGCCGAGCGGGTATGGACCGCTGAAGTTCCGTATCTGAAATCGGTACATGATGAGCATAGCGTTAAAGCCCCCCATCATTCCTGGAGTGTTTTGTTGAAGTTAGATGAAATCACGAACACCCTGAATAAAAAAGGAATTGCGGTAGAGTCCATTCAGAAGCTCAACCCCGCCAGCGTAAGTCCGTCCGGGAGGGTATCGAAGATGAGAATTTCTCATCGAAGGGGAGACATCATCTTGAGCGGTAATGATTTCAGAATGAAAATAGGACCTGTACTTATCAAGAGTACGCTCTTCACGATATCCGGCGAGGGAGGAAAAATACGCTTCGAGGGGAAGGGATACGGGCACGGCGTGGGCATGAGCCAGTGGGGAGCGTATGTCATGGCAAAGGAGGGCAGGACTTTCGAAGATATTCTGAAGCACTACTATCAAGGCGTGGAAGTCAGTACGCCTTGATTCGAGGGTGTTTATTATCTCAGTGTGAAAATCTGAATTTTGTGTAATACAATATCAGCCTTCGTCTCGCCTATGTTCCCCGTTTCATCTATAAAGGGTGAGTGGCGGCGCGTTATCGGG